>JASEHG010000033.1 GCA_030018855.1 Candidatus Brocadiaceae bacterium | reverse complement strand
GTCTGTACCAGTTGGTCAAAACCTTTAGCGTCATTGATGGCCATGTCGGCCAGGAGCTTTCTGTTTATATCCAGTCCGGCCTTTGCGAGGCCACCGATGAACTGGCTATAAGAGAGTCCCCTTTGCATGGCCGCAGCATGGATGCGGACAATCCACAGACTCCTGATATTCCGCTTTCTTGTCCTGCGGTCGCGGTAGGCGTAAGCCCCGGCCCTCAGGAGGGTCTCCTTGGCCTTTCTGTAGAGTTTACTCCTTCCCCCCCAAAAACCCTTGGCCGCCTTAAGGACCTTCTTCCTGGCCTGTTTTCTGGCAGCCCCTTTCATTGCCCTGGTCATGGTTCACACTCCTCCTTAATTAGTAGACAGCAAACAGTAGACAGTAGAGAGGGAAGACTTCTACCCCTGTATGCTGACTACTGTCTACTGACTACTTGAATTATCCGCCCAGTAGATGCTTCATTGATTTGAGCTGTGTTTCGTGGATGAGGGTCTTTCTCCGCAAGTGGCGGCGGCGTTTAGCCGATTTTCCTGACATGAGATGGCCCTTATAGGCCCTGCTGTGGATGACCTTACCACTAGCAGTAACCTTCACCCTCTTGGAAAGTCCCTTATGAGTTTTTAGCTTTGGCATAACGAGTGTCCTTTACCCGTACCAGTCCGGTACGGGGTTTATGTCTTTGGGGCAAGAAGCAGACTCATCTTCCTGCCGTCCAGTGTTACCCCCTTTTCTACCTTGGCGACGTCCTCTAACTCCTGGGCGACCTTCATGAGCATCTCCTTACCCAGCTCTGCATGCGCCCTTTCTCTTCCCCTGAAGATCATGTTCACCAGCACCTTGTCTTTCCTTTGCAGGAATTTTCTGGCCTGCTGAGTCTTAGTCTGGAGGTCATGGGGGTCTATCTTTGGCCTCACCCGCAACTCTTTTAGCTGACTGGTGTGGTGTTTGTGTGTCTTCTTCTTCTGGCGGTACTTGAATTTCCCAAAATTCATGAGTCGGCAGACGGGTGGGTCTGCCTGGGGCGCCACCTCTACTAAGTCCAGTTCTAATTGCCTTGCCTTCTGTAACGCCTCCTCCTTTGTGAGGATCCCTAGTTGTGCACCCTCGTCGTCTATAACCCTTAGCTGCTTTGCAAAGATCCTTTCGTTTATCCTATATTCCTGAGAAATAAAAAACCTCCTTTCTTAAAATGGTCTTAGAGTCTTTCCCTGACTTCCCTTTCTAGACGTGCTAGAAGGGCGTCTGGGGGGAGACGACCTTCGTCTCCTTTCTCCCGGCTCCTGAGGGAGACCGTACCTTCTTCTACCTCTTTGTCACCGATAATCAGGAGGTAGGGCACTTTCTCTGTCCTCCCCTCCCTGATTTTGTAACCGACGGTTGCATTTCTGAGGTCACACTGTACCCTGATGCCCTTTTCTTCCAATCGGGTCTTCAGACTGTGGGCATAATCGGCGTGGGTGTCCTTTATGGTGAGTATCTTTACCTGTACTGGGGCTATCCACAGGGGGAAGGCCCCGCCGTAATGCTCTATTAGACATCCCAGGAATCGCTCCAGGGCCCCCAGCACTGTGCGGTGAATCATTACTACCTTGTGCTCTTTACCGTCCGGGCCTATGTAGTTGACGTCAAACCTCTCCGGGAGGTTGAAATCTACCTGTATAGTAGGCCCCTGCCAACCCCTGCCCAGGGCGTCCTTTATCCTTATGTCTATGGAGGGCCCGTAAAACTTGGCCTCTCCTTCACCTACTAAGAAGGGGAGGTCCTTGGACTCAAGTGCCCGTCTGAGGGCCGTCTCGGCCAACTCCCAATTCCCGTCGCTCCCGATATATTTGTCCTTTTCCCCCTTACCCCTGACGGCCAGCTCTATTTCGTATTCCTTGAACCCGAAGGAGGAGAGCATGTACTGGGCCAGGTTTATGACCCCCAGTATCTCCCCTTCTAGCTGTTCGGGTGTACAGAAGATATGGGCATCATCCTGGGTGAACCCCCTTACCCTGAGGAGACCGTGGAGCACCCCCGAGCGTTCGTAGCGATATACCGTCCCTAGCTCGGCGAACCGGATGGGGAGGTCCCGGTAGCTCCTCATGTCTGACTTGAAGATGAGTACGGCAAAGGGGCAGTTCATGGGCTTCACCAGGTATTGGCTTGTCTCTAGCTCAAAGGGTGCAAACATGCTCTGGCGGTAGAAGTCCCAGTGTCCACTGGTATGCCAGAGGCCGGCCTTGGCTATGTGGGGGCTATAGACAATCTCGTAACCCCTTTTGTAGTGCTCTTCGGACCAGAACCTTTCTATAACGTTTCTGATACGGGCCCCTTTTGGGTGCCAGAGGACCAGCCCGGGACCACATTCCTCTCTTAAGCTGTACAGGTCCAGTTCCCTCCCCAGCTTCCTGTGGTCCCGCTTTTTGGCCTCTTCCAGGAGATGCAGGTATCCATCCAGTTTCTCCTTACTAAAGAAGGCGGTGCCGTAGATGCGCTGGAGCATGGGGTTAGTCTCCTTGCCCCGCCAGTACGCCCCGGCCACGTTGAGGAGCTTGAAGTCCCCTACCCGACCTGTGGTGAAGAGGTGCGGTCCACGACAGAGGTCAAGGAATTCCCCCTGGGTGTAGAGGCTGACCGTCTCCTCCTCTATATCTTTGAGGAGTTCTACCTTGAAAGGTTGTCGTATCTCTTCCATCCTGGTTATGGCCTCCTGACGAGGAAGGAGCCGTCTCTGGAAGGCCAGGTCTTCCTTTATAATCTTCCTCATCTCGGCCTCTATCCTCTCCAGGTCCTCCTGGGTTAATGGCCTCTCCAGGCGGAAGTCGTAATAAAAGCCATTCTCTATAGTAGGCCCTATCCCCAACTCTGCCTCGGGAAAGAGTCTCTGCACCGCCTGTGCCATTATATGGGCTGTACTGTGGCGGAGGATATCTAATCCCTCTGGGGTATCCTCAGTGATGACAGATAGGGTAGTATCCTTTGTGAGGGGGAAACTGAGGTCTACCAGGGTGCCGTTGGTCTTTCCTGCAACTGCCTTACGATAGCAGGACTCTCCAAGGTCTCTGGCAATCTGCCCTACAGTGGTATTTTCCCTATAAGTCTTTTCTACGCCGTCTGGTAACCTAATCTTAACCATGAGTTAGTAGCTAGTAGTTAGTAGCTAGTAGTTAGTAGCTAGGGGCTGGTAGGCTCTTTTCCTGGCTACTTGCTACTAGCTACTGGCTACTCTACGTGTTATGGTGGGCGATAGTGGACTTGAACCACTGACCTCTTGCTTGTCGAGCAAGCGCTCTAGCCAACTGAGCTAATCGCCCTAAAAATGGTATGTTAACAGAGAGGCTTGGGACTGTCAACTGAATTCGGAACGCAGATTGCGGAATGCGGAATTCAGCAATCCGCATCAGTAGGGGCGGCCCGCCCTTACATCTTTAGCCTCCGCCACCTCCCCCGGCGGAAGAGTATGTACACGGCGATAGCGCGGCCTATCCAGTCCAGAGCGGCCCCAAACCATATCCCCGCCAGTCCCCAGCCCATGACTATACCAAATATATAGGCCATGGGGAGGTGAAAGAATAACGTCCCCACTATGGTGATTAGCATTGGACTCATGGTGTCCCCTGCCCCCCTTAGACCCCCTGCATAGACCATGTAGATGGCCAGGGCAGGTTGTTCTATGGCAGATATCATCACGCAGAGGCTGGAGAGGCGGAGCACCTCCTCTTCCGGGCCAAATACCATGCCCAATTGTCTAGGCATAATCAGGAAGATTACCCCGAAGGTACACATAAGGAGGAGGGCAAAGAGACAGTTCCTCTTCATGCTCAAACGGGCCAGGTCTTCCTTTTTCGCCCCCAGGCTCTGCCCTACCAGGGTGGCGGTGGACATCCCAAGGGCGTAGCCAGGCATGAAGGAGATGGATTCTATCCTTACGGCAATCTGGTGGGAGGCCAGGGACACTGTCCCAAGCATGGTAACTATCTTGATAAACACCAGATAGCCCAGTTGCATGAGTAAGGCATCCAGGGTGGCAGGGAGGGATATCCAGAGTACCCTCTTTATTACTCCCATGTCAAAACCCATCATATCCCTCAGGTGTAGCGTCACCAGGGCCTTTCCCCTAAGAAGGATGGCTAGACTCAGGGTGGAGCCTACCACATAGGCAATGACGGTACCCCAGGCCGCCCCCGCCACCCCCATCCTGGGAAATATCCATATACCAAATATTAGCAACCAGTTAAAGAATACGTTAGTGAGGTTCATGACCAGGGTTATAAGCATGGGGGTACGTGTGTCCCCTGCGCCCCTGAGGGATGCACTGCTGGTGAGGATTATCAACCTGCAGGGCAGAAAGTATATTACTATGGTGAAATAGAGGGTACTCAGCCTCAGCACCTCTGGCTCTGCGCCCATGAGGTGGAAGATACCATCGGAGTAGTGAAATAGGGCCGGGGCTACCGTGACCCCCACTATGATAGAAAGGAGGAGGGATTGTGCGGCGACCCTCTCTGCCATAGACCTTTCTCTTGCCCCGGTATGTCGGGCTACCAGGCTCAAGGTCCCTGCCGATAGGGAGGAGAAGACTATGGTGAGGACAAAATTCAGGGCACCGGCAAGCCCCACAGAGGCTATTGCCTCTGTCCCCAGCCTGCCCACCATGATAATGTCCACGATGAAGACCATCATGTGGAGGACATTTTCTGCGGCGGCAGGGATGGCCAGGCGGGCGATGTTCCTGTTAAGGTTTTTCTCCGTGAGTTCCAGGGGGAGCATGGTCGTTGTAAATCCGCCGTGCTTTGGGCGGAAGGAGGCATTATATTTTATCTCCTGGTATAGTCAATACGAGCCAGGGACCAGGGATTGGGGGCTAGGGATTAGGGAAAAAGTGCAACGCAGGCTAAAGCCTGCGGCTACCCCTGTCCTTAGTCCCTAGCCTTGTAGCCGCAACCTTTAGGTTGCGTTATTTCGCAGGCTAAAGCCTGCGGCTACCCTGGTCCCTGACCTCTAGCCCCTAGCCTCCGGCCCCTAATATATCAAGAGGCCCGGGAAATTGTGGTTGACAATCTCTGGCACACTGAGTAGAATTTTTTTTTCAAAGTAAGAGTATAAGGAAAGGATTTTAGAGGGGTGTACATAGGAATAGATTTGGTGGAGGTGAAGAGGATAGAAGACCTCTTCTCCCGTAACGAATCTTTCTTGAACCGTATTTACACCCCTAAAGAAGTAGAGTGTTGTTGGAACAGGAAGAACAGGTTCCAGCACCTAGCCGCAAGATTTGCCACAAAAGAGGCAGTTATTAAGGCTTTAGGAGGGGGGGCAGGTTGGAAGGATATAGAACTGCTTAACGACCCCACCGGCCGCCCTTACCTGCAGCTCTACGGAAGGGCAAAGGAGCGTGCGGATGCGAAGGGGATAGGTAACTGTGAAGTCTCCCTAACTCATACGAAGGACTATGCCATTGCCCAGGTGCTCCTCATGCCCAGTCCTGAATCCCGAGTTCCAAAAATTCCTTAAAAGAGAGAAAAGATGAAAAAGAGAAAGCTCGTACTCATAAACCCTCACCCCATAGGGAACGTGGGGGAAGAGAACGTCTCGGTGCTCAATCAGATGCCTGTAAATCTGGGTTACCTGATAACCCTTATGCCTGAACACTGGGAGGTGGACGTTGTGGATGAGACGACGGAGCTTGCATTGGATGCAAATAACCAGTTGACCTTCCAGGGGGCAGACCTGGTTGGGATAACGTCCGTAAGCTATCAGGCACCGCGGGCCTATGCAATTGCCCATGCCTGTAAGAAAAGGGGCATCCCTGTAGTAATGGGCGGGGTCCATGCCACCATATACCCCCACGAAGTTGCCCAACACGTAGACTGCGTAGTTACAAAAGAGGCTATCTCAATATGGGGAAAGCTGCTGGCTGACTTTGAGTGCGGGCAACTCCAGAAACGTTACGACGGGGGGCTGACGCCCTTGGAGAACCTTAACGGTCTTTACCCTGCCAGGGATTTCCTGAAGGCAAAATACAAGTACCGCTATTCCGGTATCATCACTACGGCGGGATGTCCCTTCAGTTGCGAATTCTGTTCAGTACCCCAGTTCCAGGGGCAGAAATATAGAGAGAGACCCATTGGGGACGTCTTGAACGAGTTTGCGGCCATAAAGGGGCAGTACAGGGGACTTGTCCTTACGGATGAGAACTTCTATGGTCACAGCAAAAAATCAAATGATAGGGTAAGAGACCTCTTTAAGGGCATGGTGGAGAGGGGTATATATCAGAACTGGTTCGGCTTCACCTCCCTTAACATCTACAAGGACGACGAGACCCTGGACTACATGGTCAAGAGCGGTTGTGTGGGGGTACTCATCGGCATAGAATCCCTCAACAAGGATGCCCTCTACTCCATGAACAAAAACGTGAACCTGAGGATTACCATTGAAAGGTACTACGAGGCGGTCAAGAACATCCGCAAACACGGCATAGCCGTCTGGGGCACCTTCATCTTCGGCAACGATACCGACACCACGGAGACCTTTGATGAGGTAGCAGACTTCATCCTGAACTCCCAGATAGATATTATGACCTGTGGTATCCTCTGCCCCTTCATCAATACCCCACTGTACAAGCGGCTGGAGTCAGAAAACAGGCTGTTCCGCAATCACTTCCCCGAGGACTGGACTTACTACACCTCCCACCACCTTGTGTATATCCTGAAGAAACTCTCCCTTCCGGAACTCATTGACGGGATGCAAAAACTTTATAACAAGCTCTACTCTACTGAGGTCATAAGGAAACGCTTCCAGAACTCAAGAGACGTCCTCCAGAACAACAATTCTGCCCTCTTCGCCCTGAAGGTAAATTGGGACTGGCGAAACGTCTTCAGGCATTTGTTGGAAAATCTAAAGACCCTCCAGGCCTCGGGGGTGTATGAAACTGCCCTTGAGCGTATCGGCAAAAAACAGAGATACGATGAGCCCACCAACCTAATGGCTACAAAGATATAAAAGGGGTTAGTATGCGGAGAGTAGTAGTAACAGGTATAGGTCTAGTAACAGCCCTCGGTGCCACTGTAAAAGAAACCTGGGAGGCAATGTTGGCCGGTAAAGACGGCATCTCAGATATAACCTCCTTTGATACCTCCAGGTACAAGGTCCACAGGGCCTGCGAGGTGAAGAAATTAAATTTCAACGGCCACACGATCACGAAAAAACCCTTCACCGTGTACGATTGTCTACTGGCATCGGCCAGAGAGGCCCTGGAAGACAGCGGCCTAAACGGCTATGAACTCTTGAGACGGGACAGGGTTGGGGTCTCGGTAGGCACCCTCGCCGGCGAACTCTCTCTGTTTGAACAAAGGCTTAGAAACCACCACCTTAACAAGGCAGACGGGTTTGATATGGAGGTGGCCCTGAGCTATCCGCCCATGACCCTCTCCACCCAGCTGGCCGAAGAGTTCCACATGGAAGGGCCCAATATCATCCTTATAAATGCCTGCAGTTCGGGTAACCACGCCATCTGCTGGGCCTTTGATGCCATACGGGAGGGCAAGGTGGATGCCATGATAGTGGGAGGGAGCGACGTAGTGCCCCAGACGGAATTTACTCACTTCCACAACCTGAAGTCCCTCGCCCCCGAGAAATGCCAGCCCTTTGATAAGAACCGCCAGGGGTTGGTAGTGGGGGCAGGGGCAGGGGTCCTCATACTGGAATCTATGGAGATGGCTCACAGGAGAGATGCCAAGATGTACGCAGAAGTGAAGGGATACGGCCTCAGCAGTGACGGCTATCATATGACAGCCCCTCACCCCAGCGGGGAAGGACCGGTGAGGGCAATGGAGGTAGCCCTTGCCTCAGCCGGGCTATCCTACAGAGACATTGACTACATAAGCGCCCACGGCACCGGTACGCCCCTCAATGATAAGATGGAGACCCTGGCCCTTCAAACTGTCTTCAGGGAGATGGCACAGGATATACCTTGTAGTTCCGTAAAATCCATGATAGGGCATACCATGGGGGCGGCCAGCGCCATTGAATCCATAATCTGCTGTATAGCCATAAAAGAAGGGGCTATCCCCCCCACGATTAATTATGAGACCAAAGACCCCGAGTGTAACCTTGACTGCGTCCCTAACCAGGCCAGGGAGTGTAAGACAAATTATGCCTTGAATAACTCCTTTGCCTTCGGCGGCAATAATGCCAGTGTTGTCTTTGGTAGGACCCACCTGCCCGCAGAAAGAGGAAGCGTTATTTAGCAATGACTCAACCTAAGGGAGCAGGGCAGGCAGACGTAAGGAAGAGGGTAGCAATAACCGGTATTGGCATCGTCTCACCCCTGGGCATTGGCCGTCAAGAGTTCTGGACTAATCTGGTAGAAGGCCGCTCAGGGATTGCCCCCATAGCCTCCATAGACGTTACTTCCTACCCCTGCAAGCTGGCCGCAGAGGTCAAGGGTTTCAATCCTGCAGACTACCTGGGGGACAAGGGCCTCAAGTACCTCACGAAAGGCACTAAGTTCCTTACCTCAGCCATCAAGATGGCCCTGGAGGATGCCCGTCTCAATACCAATGGACATTTCCCCGAACATGCAGGGGTTATAATAGGCTCTGCACTGGGCAATTACTCCCAGACTACTGACTATACCTATAACATCTTCAAGCTAGGTCCTGAAAAACTGCTACCCATGGCCAGCTTTGACGTGGCCCTCAACTCCTCCATCAATTTTGCCTCCGTATTCTTCAAACTAAAGGGTCCCTCCAGGACCATCTCTTCCGGTTTCACCTCCAGCATGGATGCCATAGGCAACGCCTTTAACCTTATCAGGAGCGGCAGGGACAACCTCCTAATCGCAGGCGGGGTGGAGCAGTTATCGCTGGACAGCTACCTCATATTCCTCCTGCAGGGACTCCTGTCGGGTTCCAATAACTCTGGACCTGAGCTGAGTAGGCCCTTCGGCAGGTACAGAAACGGTTTCGTCCTCGGCGAAGGGGGTTACGTCGTTATCCTGGAGGAACTGGAGTCAGCCCGCAGTAGAGGGGCAAAGATATACGGAGAAGTGGTAGGTTACGGCACCACCTATATAGGGAGTAACAGGTTCAGCCTGGAAGAAAAAATCAGCAAGGTGCAAAGGGTTATGGAACTAGCCCTGGAGGACGGGGCCCTCTCCGTCGGGTCCCTGGACCTCATCTATGCCAACGGGAACTCCAGTAAGCTCCTGGATATGATAGAGGCCAGGGCAATTAAGGGCCTCTCCGTGGACGCCTCAAAGAAGGCGTTGGTGACCTCCGTAAAGCCCCTTGCCGGGGAGTGCTACGGTGCCGCCGGTGCCATGCAGGTGGTCTCGTGTGTATTGGCCATGGAAAATTCCCTCGTCCCACCTATCGCCAACCTGGAAGACCCCGACCCTGAATGTAACCTCAACCTGGTTACAAAGAAGGCACTACAAATAGACATACGCTCTGCTATGGTGAACTCCCTAGACCCTGCAGGAAATGGCTCTTGTTTAGTCCTGAAGAACAGTAGCTAGTAGATAGTAGCTAGTAGCCAGGGGAAAAAATCAGCTGCTACCCTGGCTACTAGCTGCTTGCTACTGGCTACTAGCTACTAATCATGATAAGCCTTTTTGACCATACAAACATTGGCCCCCTGGAACTCAAGAACCGTCTGGTCATGACGGCCATGGATGTGGGCTTCTCTACGGACGGCTTCGTCAACGACCGCTTCATAGATTTCTATGCCGAGAGGGCGAAGGGCGGCGTGGCCCTCTTAATAATAGGGGGTTGTTACCCGCACGAGAGCGGTAAGGCATGGAAGAGCATCCTCGGTCTGGATGATGACCGCTATATCCCAGGTCTTAGAAGGTTTACCGAGGCCATGCACCAGCTCGGGGCAAAGACCGCCCCCCAACTCCTACATGGGGGCCGCTATGCCTCCAGCCTATTCACGAAGAAGCAACCCGTTTCTGCCTCCAGCGTCCCCACCCGTCTTGCCAGGGACGTCCCCAGACCGCTCACCATCCCTGAGATAAAGGAGCTAATAGCCAGCTACGCCAGGGCCGCCCTCAGGGCCAGGGAGGCAGGCTTTGATGCCGTGGAGATACATGGGGGGATGGGTTACCTGATAAACCAATTCCTGTCCCCCATAACCAACCAGAGAAATGACGAGTATGGAAGAGACCTCCAGGGTCGGCTCAGATTCGCCAAAGAGGTGGTGCAGGCGACGAAGGAACTGGCGGGCAAGGACTTCCCCATTATCTTCAGGCTCTCAGGGGATGAACTCATGAAGGGGGGGAACAGAATAAATGAGAACATAGAGATTGCCGTGGAACTCGCCCGGGTCGGGGTAGATGCCTTTCACGTCTCCCCAGGGTGGCACGAGAGCAAGACCCCTATAATGGTCATGGCCATCCCAAGGATGGCCTATGCCTTCCTGGCCTCGTCTATTAAGGAAAACGTCAACCTCCCTGTCATAGCAGGGGTGAGGATAAACGACCTGGCAGTGGCTGAAGAACTCCTCATGGATGGCCAGGCAGACCTCATAGCAGTGGGCCGCCCCCTCATCGCAGACCCGGAACTACCCAAAAAATACCAAGAAGGCAGATGGGAGGACATCAGGACGTGCATTGCATGCAACCAGGGATGCTTTGATGAACTCCTGAATATGAGGCCCGTCTCCTGCCTCTATAACCCACAGGTAGGTCACGAGAGGGAATACGTCATCAAGGAGTCACCAGTTAAGAAGAAGGTAATGATTGTCGGGGGCGGTCCGGGTGGCATGGAGGCCGCCAGGGTGGCCGCCTTGAGGGGGCACCAGGTAACCCTTTACGAGAACGACCCCCATCTGGGAGGACAACTCCATTATGCCTATAAACCCCCAGGTAGGGGAGAGTTCCAGCACGTCATAAATTATTTTGAGAGACAGCTAACGAAATTAAGGGTAAGGGTAAACCTAGGGGTAAAGGTTGACATAGGGCTTATAGAAAGAGAACGTCCGCAGGTAGTCATCCTCTCCACCGGCTCTTTACCGATAATCCCCCCCATACCAGGGGTAAAGGGGAAGAACGTGGTGCTGGCCAGGGACGTCCTGGAAAAGAGGGTCCCGGTGGGGAACCCTGTGGCTATCATAGGGGGAGGGTCTGTGGGGTGTGAAGTGGCCCTTTATGCGGCCAAACTGGGGGGTATGAGCCCGGAGGTGGCCCTCTTCCTCCTGAAGAACCAGGTAATTGACCTCCCCAATGCCCTCCAGAGGACCACCCGTGGTCACCGCAAGGTTACCGTACTGGAGATGAAGAAGAGGGTGGGGAGCGGGTTTGGCCTCTCCACCCGCTGGGTCATCCTCCAGGAGATGGAAGAGGCAGGCATAGAGGCCCTGACAGGGGTAAAGGTGAAGGAGATACGAGAAGGGCCTTCCAGTGGAATCTTGTTTGAGAAAGAAGGTACGGAGACCTTCCTGCCGGCCGAGACGGTAATCCTGGCAACGGGGTATATGCCCAATAATTCCCTTTATCAGCAACTGGACAGCCTGGTGCCGGAGGTGTATACGATAGGGGACTGCGTAAAGGTCAGGACGGCCATGGAGGCCGTCCATGAGGGTTTTAAGGTCTCACTGGAGATATGAACTTGGACATTTGACACTAGACTTCAGACAATGGTAAGAAGTCCGGAGTCTAAAGTCCATGGTCTATTGTCTAAAAAGAATGGAGACTATTTATGTCCTTAAAAGGTAAGGTGGCAATCGTAACGGGGGGGACGCGGGGTATAGGAAGGGCTATCGTATTGGAACTGGCCCAGAGAGGCGTGGACGTGGCCTTCAGTTTTGTCAAGAACGTAGAAAAGGCCAAGGAGGTGGAAACAGAGTTAGGTAACCTCGGCGTAAAGGCATTGCCTCTACAGAGTAACGTGGCAGACTTCAACCAGTCCAAGGAGATGGTCAGTACGGCCATAAAACACTTTGGGAAGATAGATATCCTCGTAAATAACGCAGGGATTACCAGGGATAATCTGATGATGAGGATGAGCGAGCAGGAATGGAGGGAGGTAATAGATACCAACCTGAATGGGGCCTTCAATTGCACCAGGGCAGTGGTGTTCCCCATGATGAAGCAAAAAGGCGGCTCCATAGTAAATGTAACCTCGGTAAGTGGAATCATAGGGATGATGGGGCAGACCAATTATGCCTCCTCCAAGGCGGGGCTTATAGGGTTCACGAAGTCCCTCGCCAAGGAGTTGGCGAGGTTCAATATCTCAGTAAATGCCGTGGCCCCAGGGTTCATAGACACAGAGATGACGCAGGGGTTGAAGAAAGAGTACATGGAAGAGGCCCTGAAACTCATCCCCATGGGTCGTGTTGGTAAGGCAGAGGAGGTGGCAAGGGCCGTTACGTTCCTGGTCTCAGACGCCTCCAGTTATACCACAGGCCACGTCTTGAACGTAGATGGCGGCCTGGCCATGTAACCAGGGGTCAGATGTAGCCGCAGGTCATGCCTGAGGCAGATTCGCCTCTGGCGAACTTTAGCCTGCGAAATAAACGCAACCTAAAGGTTGCGGCTACCAGGCTAGGGATTAGAGTAATACATAATTCTGTATTTTGACAACTGATAGCTGATAGCTGATGACTGATTGCTGAGAAAAGGACTAGACCATGCTCTTTCTAGTGAAAGTTGAGATAGAAAAACTCCCTCAGATACCCACCAGGAGTTTCTTTGATCTGCTCATCAAGGAATGGGAGTATTACGAGAGGATGAAGAAGAGAGGTAAAGTGCTGGCCGGTGGAAAACTGGCCGGTAGGCGCGGCGCCGCCGCCATCTTTGATGCAGACTCCAGCGAGGAGATAGAGGCAATCGTAACAAAACTCCCCCTCTTCCCGTTCTTCACCAAGATAGAGATTACCCCGCTCGTGCCCCAGGAAAAGGCCCTTCTAGACGCCAAGAGGATGTACCATCTGGTAAAGGACACAAACTTGATGCTCTTCCCCACGGGTGATGAGCCTAAATAGGATCAAAGCGTGGTGGCCGGGCCTGCCTACCTGCCTGGTCAAGGCGGGGGTGACCCGCAAAGGGAGAAACGATGTCATTTTGGGCGTTGCAAGATAATAACAAGTGTGCAATATTGTGCAGGGAGGAAAAGGGGAATGAAATTCCTTGTAACCATATTTCAAGATGAGGATGGAATGTTCATAGCTGAATGTCCATCTATCCCTGGCTGTGTGAGCCAGGGCAAGACCGAGCAAGAGGCCGAGGGTAATATTAGGGAGGCAATCAAGGAGTGCTTGGAAGTGCGGGCTGAAAAGGGGATGCCTTTGACTGTGGAGATTCGCCAGGTAGAGGTCAATGTCTAGTGCCGCGTGTCCCAATATTGAGACCTCATGAGGTAGTGAAGGCCTTTGAAAAACTTGGCTGGGAAGTCACACGTCAACGAGGCAGTCATATTATCCTGACAAAGCCAGGGCATATAGCAACACTCTCAGTGCCAAACCATCCTACAGTTGCCCGTGGCACGTTGCGAAGCTTAATTGCAAGGGCTGGGATAACGTTGGGGGAATTTTTAGAATCGTTACAGTAACGCAGGGTGCGTCCCTACGCACCTCAAGCCTGTAATGGAATTTCTGGTGTTCCCTGCCACAGCAAACCGCTCTGATGTCATGAAAAGGCTAGCCTCCTGCTGACCTACAGGGTAAATTCTGTAGG
>JASEHG010000339.1 GCA_030018855.1 Candidatus Brocadiaceae bacterium | reverse complement strand
CTTTATTTTCTGTATGCTGTCTACTATTTGCTGTCTACTTGCTTCGCAGGCCATTGATTTTCCCGTTCTCCCTGTTAATATGGGCAGAGATGAAGACGTCGGATACCCTCATGAAGATATACCGCGAGCTGTTCAAGGCCTTTGGGTCCCAGGGGTGGTGGCCGGGGGATGGGCCATTTGAGGTGCTCGTGGGGGCGGTGCTTACACAGAACACCAACTGGGGCAACGTAGAGAGGGCAATAAAGAATCTTAAGACGGCAGGAAAGCTAAGCCCGGAGGGCCTGCATAGAACTAAACTGCCCGAACTGGCCCAACTTATCCGCCCCGCCGGCTACTTCAATGTCAAAGCAAAGCGGCTAAAGAACCTCATTGACTGGTTTGTTGAGCGATACAATGGAAATTTGGAGAAAATGTTCTCCGAAGACCTGGACTCACTCCGGGAAGGGCTACTATCCGTAAACGGGATAGGGAGGGAGACGGCGGATTCCATCCTCCTCTATGCCGGGGATACGCCCTCCTTTGTCGTGGATGCCTACACCTACCGTGTACTCTCCCGTCACCTCCTCATCCCAGAGGATAGTACGTATGAGGAGATAAAGTCCTTCTTTGAGGACAATCTGCCCAAAGACGTACAGCTTTACAATGAATACCATGCCCTCCTGGTGAAGGTGGGAAAGGACTACTGCAAGCCCAGAAACCCCAGGTGCAGGGAGTGTCCCCTGGGGGAGTTGCTGGGGGTGCCGGAGTTGGAGGGGTAGATAAAAAATCCTTTTATTTTACCCTTTGTTAGACTAATTTAGCCCGATTGCGGGAGGTGAAACCATGCTAGTTGAATACATTCAAGGGGCACTGGAAAAGGCGGAGTACAAAAAATTGGAGGACGGGACCTGGTTTGCAGAAATTCCGGGTTTTGAAGGGGTTTGGGCTAACGGCAAGACAGTGGAGGAATGCCGAAAAGAACTCATGGGAGTATTAGAAGAGTGGCTCATTCTCAAATTGAGAGATAAAGACCCCATCCCAGCGGTAAAGGGTATTAAAATAAAGGTAAAGGAAATAACCACCACCTGATTATGGTATCCTCTATTAGGAGAAGGGAGTTAATAAAAAAGTTCCTGTCGCTCGGATATTCAGGCCCTTTTTCTGGAGACTTATTGAAAATCCGCCTCGGGCGGAAGGACTTAAGATTGGAAATTGGAAATTTTAAATTTAAAATTTTCAATCTTCATTTTAGTATTCCGCACATCCCTGGCCAGGGCAACGGAGATGGCCCAGACCGCAGACCATGACCCTAATTAACCTCCAACCACTCCTCCTCAAAGACGGCCACGTCATTGACCCCGCCACCGGGTTGGACTCGGTAACTGACATACTTGTAAAGGATGGACGCATATCCTTAATTGCCCCTGACCTCACCCCC
>JASEHG010000338.1 GCA_030018855.1 Candidatus Brocadiaceae bacterium | reverse complement strand
AAGACCCAGTCCACTATATCTGAATTCCTGCCAGGCACGAAGTATTGGTGTACCTCATCGCTGACCCCATATAAAGAACTGGCAATTATGGAAAACAGTATTACCTTTTTAATGGGCCTTAGAGGACTGTTAGGGTGGGACTGGGCCCAGCATATAAGGAGGCAGAGTATGGCATATTCTACGGTGTGGATGGGTTTATCAATTTGGGGAATTGGGATATAGGGGACGGGCTGGGGCAAGGAAGAGGCCACGAAGATTAGCCCTGCGTACGTGGTGGCAGGTATCCACCTCAGCCATGCAGGGGCAGTGAAGGGTTCCACCTGGACTACTCCCCTTCCCTTTCCGACTTCCCCCGGAAGTACTTTAGCCAGTACTTCACCTCGTGCTCAGGGAGTTCTTGATACTTGCCAGTAGGCTCCTTGGTAGAGCCAAATCTCTCCTTCTTCAGGGTGCGGGTTATCTTTTTGTAAAATTCATCAGGAGGGCTTGTGTGACAGCCCGAGTGGCTGGCCGCCCTGAGTATGCTGTTATCAGAGGTGACTACGGTAATCTCTCTGGGATTCGGGAAGAGCTGTATCAGGGAGATTATGTCCTCGTCGGCCGTGGTGGACTTGGAGAACATTACTTTTATCCCCTGAAAGAGTTGTTCTGAGGGGCCGGGCTGATACCCCTTCTGTTCCCTGCCGTCAAAGACCACGGTGAAGTCCTGGTTGGTGATGAGTTTGTAGCGGGCCAGGAGGGAGAGGAGTTCCTCCCTGGCCTTTTCCAGGCTAGACCTCTCAACGGCCCCCTCCAGCCTGGGGATCTTGAAGATGAAGTTGTAACCGTCAATGACGTTGAGCATAATCTTGACTACTGACTACTTAACAACCACCCCTTCTCCCCCTTGCTTAAGGAGGGGGGAAAGGGGGGGCTCCCTATCTACTGCCTGTTGAATTATGCCTACTCCCTACTGCTTACTACCTACTATTTATTACCTATTACTTACTGCTAGAAAGAACGCAGGCTAAAGCCTGCGGCTACCCCATCCCTCATCACCACCCTCCCTCCTACCATGGTAAGGACGGCCTGGCCCTTTAACCTCCAGCCCTCAAAGGGGCAGTTACGGGCAAGGGATTGGAATCTCCTGCCTTCTACTATCCATTCCCTTTCCATATCTATTACGGTTATGTCCGCCGGACTCCCCACGGTCAGACTGCCGCCTTCCAGGCCAAAAACCCTGGCAGGGTTGTTGGACATCAGCCTCACGGCCTCCTTCAGGGAGATAATACCGGGGTGTACTAGTCTGGTAAGCACCACACCCAGTGTGGTCTCCAGTCCAATCAGGCCCGGGGCGCCGGCCCTCTTATCCTCCTCCCTGTGCGGGGCATGGTCGGAGGCAATGGCGTCAATTGTACCATCTTTAATGGCCCTTTGTAGTGCGGTGCAGTCCTT
>JASEHG010000337.1 GCA_030018855.1 Candidatus Brocadiaceae bacterium | reverse complement strand
GGGGCGTATTGTCATGCCTGAGGCAGATTCGCCTGTGGCGAACAATACGCCCCTAACGGGCTTTGGCTCACTCAGAATGACAAGCAGCACTGTGTAGACTTTTGCAGGGCTCTCAATCCTTGACATCTCCAGACGGGGTCTATATGCTGTCTAACCAGCCGCGCACCTTATTGGCACGGGGTTAGGTGGGGTTGTTTTTTGGAGTCCCCGCCCAAGGCGGATTTTCAACATTGACTGTGTCAATGGGCCTTTTTCTTCGTTAAGTGTCCAGCGACATCCGCCTTAGGCGGACTGGACTCCAAAACTGTTGAAAAGAAGGAGTAAGCCATGACTGAATACGCCGTGGTCTTGATTACCGCCTCTTCCCAGGAAGAGGCCCAGAAGATAGCCCGCACCATGGTAGAAGAGAGGCTGTTTGCCTGTGCTAACATCGTCTCCCCTATCCAGTCAATATATCACTGGCAGGGAAAGATATGCGACGACAAAGAGACCCTCATTATTGCCAAGACTAAGAGGGGCCTCTTCCCTTCCGTAGTCAGACGTGTCAAGGAACTCCATAGCTATCAGGTACCAGAGGTGCTGTTCCTGCCCATTGTGCAAGGCTCGGAGGATTATCTCAGTTGGGTAGGGACGGAGACCAGGGGCGTTACTGGACAAAATGATAAGTAGCGACCTCTGCAATCCGCCTAGGGCGGACTAGTTTTTCCGTTCTAGTGCTGTTTTTCCCTCCCCCTTGAGGGGGGAGGGAAGGGTGGGGGTGAACACACCCCTTAATCCCCTCTTTTAAGAGGGGGCAGGGGGTGTGTTAGCGGGGAGAAATCACCCTCCCCCCTGTACCAATCAGGTATCCGCCTAAGGCGGGCTTGTCCTGTACCACAAGGGTACAGGGTTAGCTGGCTGGAAAGGAAAGATACAAATGCCTCAAAAAGGTATGGCGTTATGTCTGTCTGTCTTTCTTGTTTGTGTGGGCATAAAGGTCTTTGCACAGGAAAAATCTGAGGACAGGGTAGAATCTAAGAGACTTATTGCTCAGGTTGGCCTTTCTTCCTGGATAGAAGATTCTCTCAGAGTAAGCCCTGATGGCAAGCGTGTGGCTTATGTGGCTGGGGTGGGCAACAAACAGCTTGTAGTCGTGGATGGGAAAGAGGAGAGGCAGTACGATGACATTGGGGCAGGCAGTCCCATCTTCAGCCCCGATGGCAAGAGGGTGGCTTATGGGGCTAAAGTGGGCAATAAGTGGTTCGTAGTTGTGGATAGGAAAGAGGGGGGGCAGTACGATAGCCTCTTTACTGGGGCGGGAGGGAGAATTGTATTTAACTCTCCGAATAGTTTACATTGCTTTGCTAGAGAAGGCGACAAGATATATCTGGTAGAAGAGAAGATAAAGTGAGACTTAGGCCAGGGGACAGGTATAGCCCTGGTGCTCCGCCACCAGGGACAGGGGTTAGGGAGTAGGG
>JASEHG010000336.1 GCA_030018855.1 Candidatus Brocadiaceae bacterium | reverse complement strand
TCCATCCTCCGTTCTCCAGTGGGTGGAAACAGCGGGCAAGGAGACCGTACAGGGCACTCCTGCCAAGTAGATATTTCAGAGAGGCATGGTTCATTAGTCAGTTTCTCCTATTTACCAATCTCCAGGGTGAGCCAGCCTTCGGTAACCATCTTGCGTGGCCCCTGATTTTCCTTTTTGCCATCCAAGCAGGCGAAGGACACGTAGCTTGAACCCCCGTCAAGGGGGGCATCCTGGGGGTCAGGGGTGATTAAGGGACGGGCAATCACCACGTACCAGCGCCCGCCCTTCCACGTCCCCTTTCCTGTGGCGTCCTGGTCTTCCTGCACCAGTACCTTGTTCCACGTCTCAGCATAGAGTTCTTCCACCACCGGTACAGTGCCGGGCACTATTGGATTCCCTGCGGCCACTGCTGGCAGGAGATTTTTTATCTCTGCCGCTTGGGCAGGAGAGACAGGATGCCCCGGCAGTTCGTGTGGGTTGTAATCACTCCATCTGTTGGGATAGTTAAGGGCAAGGAAGGAGGTCCCTTCCCTGGCCTTTTGCTGATAGGCCTTCCATAGGAGTAGGTGGATAGGCTCTTTTTCACTCCCCATTCGGTGGTCGGGGGGCTGTTTGGGGTTCAGGGGGAATTCCACTGATACTCCATCGGAGTATCGGTCTGCCCGAAGGTTAAAGTCCTCGGTGGCGTCTTCCCACTCTATGTGGAAGGCGATCCAGGAGCCGTTGTTTACGGACCTTACTTTTAAGGAACCAATGGAAGGAGCGGCCAGCTTCGGTTCCTGGACGTCCTGCGGTATGAGCTTAACTGTACTGGCAGGCAGGTTTAGCCAGAGACTGCTGGTGGGGTCCGTTAAAGGCAGGGCCCCGGCCTGGAACTTGCTGACAATCTTCTCTGGCAGTATCTTCACCTCCTTTTTTTGGGCTGAGACCTCTGGTGAATGGTACCAGAGGAGGGAAAGTGCTACAAAGATTGGGTAGATTATCTTCCTTTGCATCCTGGTGCCTCCTAAGTAACGTTGTGCCTGAAAACGTCTAGAGCTACGTCTTTGTAGGGACGGACATACAGCGGTTCCTTCAGGGGCACGCGTACTATCTCCGCCCCTTTGGCGGTATACCCGATGGCTATCCCGTCTTTGACCTTGAATCGCTCAATAATCCTGTCTGAAGAACCTTGAAGGAGTAAGAGACCCAGCAACTCAGGGTCGTTCTTGGCATTTTTGTAGGTTTCAATGGCCTTGTCCACCCCGGGGCCGAACATCTGGCGAAGGAAGACGGGGTCCGCCTGTTTGGGGGGGATGTAATAGACATTTGGCTCCGTCCCAAACTGGGGATACAAGGGTAAGGCCACCTTCCTTATATGCACCAGGAAGTCCACTGGGTTATCCCCCTGGGCCTTCTCTGGGGTATTTATCCATCCCTGCAGGCGTATCTTCCCGATGCAGGTCTCAAAACACCTGTTACTCTTCCCGCTCTCA
>JASEHG010000335.1 GCA_030018855.1 Candidatus Brocadiaceae bacterium | reverse complement strand
GAATGCCTGATATTCTCCAATGTCCCATCCAGGGCATTAAGCCAGAACCAAATGGAGATGATAAAAACCTATGTGGGAGACTTTGGTGGAGGTTTTGTCATGTTAGGAGGAGAAAACAGTTTTGCTCAAGGGGGTTACTCTGATACACCCATTGAGGACATCCTCCCTGTAAAGGTCACAGCGGGAAGTACCTTTAAAGAAAAGAAACCCCGCAGGGTCTCTGTTATACTCTTAATAGACAAATCAGGCAGTATGACAGGCAGAAAGCTCTTTGCCACCAAAAAGGCCTCTATTGAACTCTTGAAACAGCTTAAAGAAGGGGACACAATGGGTATTATCGCCTTTGATGTGATTCCCTACGTTATAGCGGAGATGGAACCTGTAACAGAACTGGAGAAGAACATATTAAGCAAACTCGGTAAACTTAACGCAGGTGGTGGCACGGATATCTTTCCTGCTATGAAAGAGGCCTATAAACGCCTGGCAGCCTCTGGGTCCAAGATAAATCACGCCATCCTCCTTTCCGATGGCAACACAAGGTCCATCTACTACAGCTATGAGGCATTAATGGATCAGTTCAAGCAGTCACAAATCTCTGTTTCGACCATAGCCGTAGGAGGCTGGCTGGTAAATACAAGGCTCATGAAAGATATAGCCGATAGGACCGGGGGCGAATTCTACCGTTTGAAGGATATTGACGAGCTTCCTAAGGTAGTAGTTACAGATGCTGACAATATCCTTACCAAGGCAGATTTTCATGAAGAGTCTTTCATCCCGCGTGTTGATCCGACTAGTGAGCTCCTCAAGGGGATTGACCAGGAACAGGTACCGCCTCTACAAGGCTATTCCCTGGCCAGGGCCAAGGCAAGGGCAGAGGTACCCCTGGTCTCTGACATAAGGGGCACCAATGACCCCATCCTGGCCAACTGGCGTTACGGCCTTGGAAAAGTAGTGGCCTATACCTCCGATGCCGAAGCCCGTTGGTCCTCCCAGTGGATAAACTGGGCAAAGTATAATAAATTCTGGTCTCAAACCACACGCTGGGCCATGAGGGATAAACCCAAAGGAGATTACACCGTAAACGTGGAAGCCAGAGATAATAAAACCTACCTTGTTGTGGAATCAAGCGGCGGAGAGGAAAAAGATTCCCAGCTACGGTTACGCCTCTTCTCTTCCAACTTTGAGGCCAATGATTTGAGCCTAAGACAGGTAGCACCAAGGAGATACGTGGCAAGCCTCGAGGGTTACAAACCTGGTACCTATACCTTAGACGTATCTATGTTAAAAGATAATAGTATTATAGACCACGTGACTAAGGCCGTAGTGGTGCCACCATCTTCTACGGTGGCGCCCCCGGAGGGCCTCAGTCAAGGTAACAATACAGAACTCTTAGAGACCCTTGCACAACGTACCCGAGGCGAAGTCAACCCTACGCTGGAGAATCTAACCATAAATATCGAAGAGATCATGAAACGGGAAGACC
>JASEHG010000334.1 GCA_030018855.1 Candidatus Brocadiaceae bacterium | reverse complement strand
GGCCTTCTCTGCCGCCCCTTTTTCTGCCTGGGGTTTATCCTCCCCTGCGACTGACAGTAAGGACAAGACCAGTCGTGCCTGAGGCAGATTCGCCAGGGCAAACATTAAAACAAGATATACTCCCACTCTCCACATACGTCCTAATCCTTTCCTTCGTTGTGCCCAAGACAGGCCTTTTAATTATCCTTAACGTTTTTCCCAGTATACATGCGACCGGGGCTGTGGTCAATACAGACCTCAAAGACTAGGGACTGGGAAAAATCCAGACGACAAATAAGGTCCAAATGCCAACCCGCCTCAGGCGGATCAAATGCCAAATTTGAAATTTGGAATCTGGAATTTCTAATCTACCCCCTGCTCCCTGGTATGGCGGACAACCTCTTTAGGCATTTCTTAAAATTAATGTTTAACGGGGTAGAACCTTGTGGCATCTCTGAGTTGACATCCACTGGAGATGTGGTAAACTTCTACTTAAAGATTTCCGCTGATCCGCCTGAGGCGGACAAAAAAACTAGTGGGCCGGGGCGTGTGCCCAAAGAGGCAGGCTAAAAAAAATAAAGGCCGAAAGAACATCCGCTAAGGCGGACAGCCCTGGCCCCCTTTCATTAA
This sequence comes from Candidatus Brocadiaceae bacterium, assembly GCA_030018855.1. Classification (GTDB taxonomy): domain Bacteria; phylum Planctomycetota; class Brocadiia; order Brocadiales; family Bathyanammoxibiaceae; genus 2-12-FULL-52-36. Next base: position 894 of record JASEHG010000334.1, on the reverse strand, counting down.
GTAGGCAGTAAGGAGTAGACAGAAGACACAGTTGTCGGGTTAACAGGCGATAACTGGCGCTGACAGTTTACATTTTATCCTGCATAGTGCCTACTTATTTGGTTTATACGTGGGGCTATCCTCTTTATGAATTCCAGACCCTCTAGGCACGGTGGTTCTACCGCTTGGAAACCCAAACAGAGACGCTTCTTGCAACTGCTTTCTTCCGGGAGGAGCCCGGAGAAAATTGCACGGGAGCTCAAGGTAAGCCCCAGGCTCCTGTCCAGATGGAAGGCACTACCGGGCTTCCAGGAGGCCCTGGAAGAGACGTGTAAGGGGCTTATTGTGGAGGAAATGCCCCGCCTCCTCCAGGCCCTTGCGGAGAAGGCCAAGGAGGGCAACATCCAGGCCATTAAAATCCTCTTTGATTACCTCGGACAATTGCGTGGCAAAAATGAAACCAACCTTGGAGACTTTAACGAAGAAGAGAGGCAGAAGGTCAAGGCGATCCTTAAAGAGATTATTGACCTTGATGAGCCAGCCGAAGACACGACCCCTCCTGAAGGATGTACTCAAGGAGACGGAGTCGGGGGATGACCCCGAGACCTTCGCAAGGCGTTACCTCTCACATTATCTCACCGCCCCCGCCGCCCCCTTCCATAAGGAGTTATACCGCCTTATGGCCTCAAGGGAGGCCAACAAGCGTGAGACCGTTGCCGCCCCAAGGGGTCACGGTAAGAGCGTCCTCACGAGCCTGGTCTTCCCCCTCTGGGCCATCTGCACCCGCAGGAAACGCTTTATCGTCCTCCTGTCCAGTTCCAGCGCCATAGCCGAGGGCTTCCTGGCCTCCATCACCAGGGAGCTGGAGGAGAACGCCCTCCTCAGACGGGACTTCGGGGAGCTTGTGGGTAGGGA
>JASEHG010000333.1 GCA_030018855.1 Candidatus Brocadiaceae bacterium | reverse complement strand
GGTAGGGGATAGGGGGTAGGGGCTAGGGAAAGAATATAGAAGTCAGTAGTCCGAATTCAGAATACTAATCCGCCTGAGGCGGAAAGACCTTGGACTAAAAAATAGACTATAAACTGTGGACTCTTTTTAGTCCACATTCCATAGTCTAAAGTTCATCACCTACTTCTGAATTCTTACTGCCTGCTGTCTACCGGAGGATAATTGGGTGCGGGTGTTAGTGATTGGGAATGGGGGGAGGGAACATTGCCTGGCATGGAAGATTGCCCAGTCCCCCAGATTAAGAAAGCTCTACTGTACCCCGGGGAACCCGGGTATCTCGTCTGTGGCAGATTGTGTGGACATTGCCTCAGAGGACACAGAATCCCTCTGTAACTTCGCCCGGAAAGAGAAAATAGACCTTACTGTGGTTGGCCCCGAGGGTCCCCTGGTAGCAGGGTTGGTAGACCGTTTCCAGGCCAACGGACTCCGGGCCTTTGGCCCCACTAAAAAGGCGGCCCTCCTGGAGGGGAGCAAGGTCTTCTCTAAAAACCTTATGAGAAAGTATGGTATCCCCACTGCTGAGTTCCGTATATTCAGCGAACTTGTACCGGCCAGGAGGTACATAGAATCTATAAATGGCCCCGTGGTGGTAAAAGTGGATGGGCTGGCGGGAGGGAAGGGTTCCTTTGTGTGCAAGAATACCGGAGAGGCACTGAAGGCCGTTGAGGAAATAATGGAGGAGAGGGCCTTTGGGCCAGCAGGGGAGAGGGTGGTGGTGGAAGAGTATCTGGAAGGAGAGGAGGTCTCCGTCCTGGCCCTGACCGATGGCAAGACCATTGTGCCCCTTGAACCCGTCCAGGACCACAAGGCCCTGTGTGATGGAGATAAGGGGCCTAACACGGGAGGTATGGGGGCCTACACCCCCGTCCCCCTGTTCAATGCGGGACTCTCAAACAGGGTAGAAGAAGAGATACTCGTACCCACAGTACATGCCATGAAGAGGGAAGGGAGGTCATACAAAGGTGTCCTTTATGTGGGGTTGATGGTTACGACTACCGGCCCACGGGTACTGGAGTACAACGTCAGGTTTGGAGACCCCGAGACCCAGCCCTTGCTCATGAGGTTGGATGGGGACTTACTGGGCCTCCTCCTTGCTACCGTTGAAGACCGACTGGAAGAGGCAGAGTTTAGTTGGAACACCAGGGCGGCCCTCTGTGTGGTCATGACTTCAGCGGGCTACCCGGGTAACTACGAAAAAGGGAGAGAGATAAAGGGGGTTGAGACCCTATCGGGGAGGGAAGACCTCATGGTCTTCCATGCCGGTACCACCCTCAAGCAGAAGAAGGTCGTTACCGCAGGGGGAAGGGTATTGGGCGTTACTGCCCTTGGGAAGGACCTGCAGGAGGCCCAGAAGAAGGCCTACGAGGCCGCTGGAAAGATTAGTTTTGACGGGGCCTACTATCGTAAGGATATAGGATGGCGGGCCCTGCAAAAACTAGGGGTTAGGGGCTAGGGGGGAGGGAGTAGGGCAGACGAGCTTTATCCCCTTGA
>JASEHG010000332.1 GCA_030018855.1 Candidatus Brocadiaceae bacterium | reverse complement strand
ATTTACCCTGTAGGTCAGCAGGAGGCTAGCCTTTTCATGACATCAAATAGTGCTGTGTAGATTTTTGCAGAGGTCCTGGAAGGAGAATCCCTTGGCTCAGAGAAACGTCCTTGTCATGATAAATCGTCCCCCCTACGGGAGTATATATTACACGGAGGGCCTACGGGCGGCGGTAGGCGTTACTAGCGGTGTGGATGAGAACAGGGTCACCGTAGCCTACCTGGGAGACGGCGTATATTTTGCCCTAACGGGAGTAGACCGTAAGGATACGGATAAATATCTTGGTACGCTCAAAAAACAGGGTGCAAGGCTAGTAGTACAGAGGGAGTCCCTGAAGGAGAGAGGCCTCAAAGAGACGGACGTAGAGGCGGGCTTTGAGATATTGCCCACTAAGGAGATTTTCTTGCTCCTTCAGGGGGCTGATTTTACCATGGACTTTTAAAGAGGTGGCACATGGGGAACCTTTACCTAATAAATAAGGAATACGGAGAAAACGGTCTTAACCTTGCCTCTCAAGATAAAGAGGCAATAGTGGTACTCCTCCACGATGGCGTATATATAAGTCCAAAGTTGTACCCCTCAAAGGCCAAGATATATGCCATAAAGCAGGACGTGGAGAAGAGGGGTCTCAGTGACAAGCTCTCCGCCAAGTATATGGTTGCCTTCAGTCTCCCTAAGCACATAGAATTCATTGACTATTACCGCCTGATTGACCTCATTGTAGAGAACAAGGTCATAAATTTTGCTTAGGCTTGTCCTGAGCGAAGCCGAAGGACCTGTCCTGGGGCCTGGGTGTAGGGAGAGATTTCCGATGGCTTTACTAAAAGAGAAAAAACCTCATTTGACCATAGACATCAAGGGCAAGATATGCCCTTATACCCTCATAGAGACCAGGGATTCCTTAAAGGGCCTTGTCAAGGGACAGGTCCTGGAGGTCCACTGCGATTACGAGCCTGCGGCCAAGAGCACAATCCCCAATTTCTGCCAGAAAAAGGGCTACCCTATAGAAATCCTCCAGGAGGGACCAAACCTCTGGAGGGTTCTTATAGAAAAGGCAGACTGACACCCCCCTTACTTAAAGGCAGACGTCCACCCCTAGAAAGGAACCCGTAGTGTGGAATACCCTCGGTATTTCTCCTTAATAGAGATATTAGCCCTTCTCATATTCTCCCTGGGTCTCTGTGCCAACCTGGCCTTCTGGCTCAGGGGCGGGCTTTCCAGGACTAATGAAGGGGGCATGGGGGAGAAGCTCTTTTATCTCCTCAGCACCCTTTTTAAGACAGTATTCTGCCGGGACTTCCTCAAGCTATTACCCCTGGACGTCCTCTTCCAAAGGACCCTCACCAGAGAAGACCCTACCCGCTGGCCGATGCACTTCCCACTCTTCCTGGGTTTTTGCATCCTCTTCTTTATAGGCAGTCTGGGAGACCAGTTTGCCCAGTGGGGTTGGATAGAACTGGATAAGGACACCCGATGGTTTGCCTTCATTAATGACCTGGCCGGGCTTATCCTACTGGCCGGCCTCTTGTTGGCCCTGCATCG
>JASEHG010000331.1 GCA_030018855.1 Candidatus Brocadiaceae bacterium | reverse complement strand
TCTTCGGTCGCTTCGCTCCCTCAGAATGACATTTTGGGCGTTTTTCAGAGGTCTCCATTTGTCTATTTGTACGGAAAGCTGAGATATTCATACTTTACTCCCTTATCTGCCCCTCCCCGTGGATGACGTACTTGTAGGAGGTGAGTTCCTTTAGGCCCATGGGGCCTCGGGCGTGGAGCTTGTCGGTGGAGATGCCTATCTCGGCCCCCATGCCGAACTGCCCACCATCGGTGAGTCTGGTAGAGGCGTTGACGTACACGGCGGCCGAGTCTACTTCGTTGGTAAACTTGTTGGCGTGGGTGATGTTCTCGGTAACGATGGCGTCAGAGTGGTTGGAGCCGTATCGGGCTATGTGGTCTATGGCGGCCTGTACGGAGGGTACTACCCTGACGGCCAGGATGAGGTCCAGGTATTCGGCGTACCAGTCCTCCTCAGCGGCCTCTTTGGCCCAGGGGAGGTGTTTACGTGTGACAGGGCAACCCCTTATTTCTACCCTGGCCCCCTGCAATCTCTTCCCAATCCTGGGCAGGAAGGACCCGGCCACCTTCTCGTGCACCAGCATGGTCTCCATGGCATTGCACGTGGCCGGCCTCTGCACCTTGGCGTTGTAACATATCCTTTCGGCCTTTTCTAAATCGGCATACTCGTCCACGTAAACGTGGCAGACCCCCTTATAGTGTTTTATTACTGGAATCCTGGACTTCTCGGCCACACTGCGTATAAGCCCCTCCCCGCCCCTGGGGATAATCACGTCAACCAGTCCCTCCGCTTTGAGGAGGTAATCTACTGCTGTCCGCTCAGTAGTCTCCACTAATTGTATGCCCCTCTCATCCAGGCCGGCCTTCTTGAGCGCCCCTTTTATCAGGGCGTAAAGGGCCAGGTTGGAATTGATTGCCTCTTTGCCCCCGCGCAGTATGACGGCATTGCCAGCCTTTAGACACAGGGAGGCGGCCTCTACCGTGGCATCTGGTCTTGACTCATATATTATGACAATCACCCCAAGGGGCACCCTCACCTTTTCTATCAGAATCCCGTTGGGCCTCCTCCATCCTTCCATAATCTCGCCCACAGGGTCCTTGAGAGAGACTACGGTCTTAAGCCCCTCGGCCATGGACTGTATCCTGGAGTCGTTCAGTAGTAGCCTGTCTATAATGGCCTTGCTCAGTCCAGCAGTCTTAGCCGCATCAATATCCTTCTGGTTGGCCTCTTTGAGGGCCTCTCTGGATTCTACGAGGGACTGGGCCAGGTGGCTGAGGAAGGCGTCTTTTACTGTTGTGCTTGCATGGGAAAGGCTTCTTGAGGCCTCTTTTGCCCCGACGGCCAGTTTATTGACGTATTCTTCTATGTTCATACCAGTAGGTGAGGCCGAAGAGGCCTACAGTTACAATGCGTCCCATTCTTCTGAGGTAATTTTCCTGCCGAGTTTTTCCTCTATCTGTCTAAGCAGGACTCTTAATTGAGGGACGGAAAATTCCACATTACTAGGGATAACTTGCTTATAAGGACTATATCTCATAACGGCATGACGTGTACCGTATTCAGGATTTTCA
>JASEHG010000330.1 GCA_030018855.1 Candidatus Brocadiaceae bacterium | reverse complement strand
GCCGAAGGAATAACATTTAAGGTGTTTTTCAGAGGTCTCTAAGTGTAAAATTCTCCTGGTCTAGAGAAAAAGGAGGTAAATCCCATGCAAGCAGTCCTTAATCTATGTTTGATCCTAATATTTTTACTCCTATCCACAGTCTCCCTGGCCTCACCTAAAGACCCAATATGGATGGATAGCCACAGTGGGAAGGTAACGCCAAAAGGTTTTACGCAGAAGTACAAGAGGGGACAAATCCCAAAGCCCAACAAAGGAATAACCCCTCCAGACAACACAACTAGTAAAACCTCCTCAGGTACACATAGTACTGTTAACGGTACATTGCTATGGGAAGACCATTATAACAGGGAAGGAGACTTATGGGATTCAGCTGACGGTGTAGTTGTCAAGGGTAATAAGGTCTTTGTAGTAGGCAGGACAGAAACCACTGTAGGTTATATTGCATTCTCCGTTAGGACGTATGATGTTAGAAATGGAGCATTAATATGGGAAAACCACTACGACAGGGAAGGAGACCTATTTGATGCCGCATGGGACATCGCCGTTGATGGCAACAAGGTCTTTGTAGTGGGTACTACAGAAACCACCGCAGGAGGTCCTTCTTTCTCCATAAGAGCGTATAATGCTAATGATGGAGTACTGCTTTGGGAGAACAACTATGATAGGGAAAGTAACTTGCGAGACGAGGCATTGGGTGTTGCTGCTAAAGGAAACAGGGTCTTTGTGGTGGGTAATACCGAGACCGCAATAGGTGGTCTTGCCTTCTCTATAAGAGCTTATAATGCAATCAATGGTACACTACTCTGGGAAGATCATTACGACAGGGAAGGGAGTCTAGAAGATGGCGCCTCCGAGGTGGCTGTTAGCGGTAACAAGGTTTTTGTCGCAGGGTGGACCTATACTACCCTTGGTGGCGGTGCCTTCTCTGTAAGGGTCTATAGTGCTATTAACGGAACATTACTTTGGAAAGACTACTACAATAGGGAAACGAATTTGGATGACTGGGCATACGAGGGCGTAGCCGTTAGTGGTGACAAGGTCTTCATAACGGGTTTAACCTCTACCACAAAAGGTGAGTATGCCTTCTCTGTGAGGGCATATGACACCACTAATGGTACACTCTTGTGGCAGAACGACTATGACAGTGAAGGGAACCTGTTGGATTGGGCAAATAGTGTTGCAATTGATGGTAAAAGGGTATTTGTAGGAGGAGGGACTGGAGGGACTGCTCCTGACGGAGGGATTGCATAAACAGGAGTTTTGCAGAGGTCTCAGATAGTATTACGATGACTTTCACAGATTTCTCTACTCCTTTCTGCGGCCTTTCCGGGAAATACGTCCTGGAAGCAGGGGCAATTCATGCTGAACAAGTCCGCCTCGGGTGGGAATTGCCCCTGCGAGAGAGAGGGGGGCATCCTGCACACTGGCAAGACCTAATAGATACAGCCAGGGGGGAGGGCGTATCTCATATATTATATAAGAGTCTTGTAGGGGCACGTTGCAACGTGCCCCTACGTGACAGTAACGGCCTCCTGCCCAAAGGATGTCTGGAGG
>JASEHG010000032.1 GCA_030018855.1 Candidatus Brocadiaceae bacterium | reverse complement strand
GGGGCGTATTGTTCGCCACGGCGAATCTGCCTAAGGCACGACAATACGCCCCTACAACTCTTTGGGGTAGGGTTTGAAGGTGTAAAATCCCTTCAGATAGCAGAAGTTTTAAGAATTCTTTCACCCTTCAGATACGTCTTCTTTACATATTCTTCCCCGCGCAGGAGGGCGAGCGTGTTTACCTCCAGGAGAGGGGCCTTCCTCCCCCTGAGGGAGCTCTGGAGGCACTCCAGGAACAGGGGCAGGGGGACGAGGTTTTTAATGGTATTGTAGGCCCCCATCATGACCATATTAGAGGCTACTACGTTACCCAGTTCGTTGGCCATCTCTGTCGCAGGGATGCGATAGGTGGTTATCTCCCTGAGGGATTCCGCCTCTTTGACCAGAGAAGAGTTCAGGAAGAGGAGGCTGGAGGGCTTTAAATAGTTTTTGAGCTTGAGGTAAGAGGGCTGGTTCATAGCTATAATGGTGTCGGCCTCTTCTACGACCGGGGAGTATATCTCTTCGGTGGAGACAATGAGGTGATAGCAGGCGGCACCGCCCCTGACCTCTGTCCCATAGGAAGGGAAGAAGGTGACCTGTTTACCGTCCAGCATGGCGGTCCTGGCCAGCAGCCTCCCAAAAAGCATCATCCCCTGTCCCCCATAACCTATCAGGATTACCTTTTCTGTCATTAGACTTTTGTCGCTTGTCCGCCTGGGGCGGATACTGTCTTTTCCCAATCCTTAAATACCCCCAGTGGAAAGGTCTGGGTCATCTTTTCCTCTATGAATTTTAGTGATTCCACCGGACTCATCCTCCAGTACACAGGGCATGGGGCGAGTACCTCAATGAGGGAAAACCCCTTCTTTTCTATCTGGGTTTTAAAGCCCTTCTTTAAGGCCTCTTTGGTTTGTAAGACGTCTTTGGGAGAGGAGAGGGAGGTCCTTGCCAGGAAGCTGGCACCCTCCAGGGTAGCGAGTAATTCGCATATACGGATGGGGTAGCCATGGGTCAAGGGGTTCCTGCCCTCGGGCGTGGTAGTGGTCCTCTGGTTTAACAGGGTAGTTGGGGCTAACTGACCGTTGGTCATCCCGTAAATGGCGTTATTGATAAATATTACCGTTATATTCTCGGCCCGGCTGGCGGCATGGACTATCTCTGCCATGCCTATGGCCGCCAGGTCGCCATCCCCCTGATAGGTAAAGACTACATTATCGGGGTGTACCCTCTTAATCCCTGTGGCTATGGCAGGGGGCCTGCCGTGGGCCGCTTCGCACATATCTATATCCAGGTAGTTGTAAGCCAGCACGGAGCAGCCTACGGGGGCAAGGCCGATGGTCTTTCCCCTTATGCCCCACTCATCAATTATCTCTGCCAGGAGACGGTGGGCAATCCCGTGGCCGCAGCCAGGACAGTAGTGGGACGGTGTCCTGATGAGGGTTTCTGGAGCGCTGTAAAGGGCCTGCATAACCTGGTGTGCCTCCTACGGAATCGTAGAAAAATACAGTCCTTTGCCCAATTCTGTGGGTATTTCCGGTATCTCCAGTTCCAGGGTACCCTCCGGGGCAAGGATGTTTAACACCTTTTTGAGTATCTCTCTGGAGGAAGGGACCCCACCGCCCATACGCCCGTAGAAATGGACAGGGCAACGGTCCAGGACGGCCAGCCTTACGTCCTCTACCATCTGCCCGGCGCTCATTTCAACTACGCAGAAGGCCCTGGCCTTCTTGGCCAGCCTCCTGAGTGGTTCTTTGGGGAATGGCCATAGGGTAATAGGTCGCAGTAACCCGATTTGTAGCCCCGTCCCTGAGGCCCGTCTTATTGCCTCTTTGCATATCCTGGCGCAGGTCCCGTAGGCTACCAGGATAATCTCTGCCCCCTGGGTGTTTACTTCCTCATAACGGACCTCTTCTTGTTCTATGGCCCTATATTTCCTCTGGAGGCGGATATTGAACGCCTCCAGTTCCCCCTTTACGGGATAGAAGGATTTGACTATATTCCTGGCCCTGCCTTCTGCCCCCGTCAGTGCCCATCTCTTTACGGCCTGATGGGTCCTTGGCGTCTTTCTGAACTCTACGGGCTCCATCATCTGCCCTAGCTGGGCGTCTCCAAGGAGCATGACGGGGTTTCTGTAGCGGTCAGCCAGGTCAAAGGCGTCATAGACCAGGTCTGCAATCTCCTGTACGGAGGCCGGGGCAAGGACGATATTGTGATAGTCGCCGTGACCACCTCCTTTTACGGCCTGGAAATAATCGGCCTGGGAAGGGGATATGTCTCCCAGTCCGGGCCCACCCCTCTGCACGTTCACTATGACGCAAGGCAGCTCGCTCCCTGCCAGGTAAGAGATGCCTTCCTGCATGAGACTTATACCGGGGCCGGAAGAACTGGTCATGACCCTTGCCCCGGCGGCAGCACCCCCATAGGCCATATATACGGCCGCTATCTCACTCTCTGCCTGGAGGAAGGTACCCCCCACCTGGGGCATCCGTATAGCCATGTGGTTTATCAATTCATTCTGGGGTGTAATGGGGTAGCCGTAGTAGTGGCGGCATCCTGCCAGGATAGCCGCCTCTGCCGCCGCCTCATTTCCCGTCAAGAGGTGTTTTTTGTTATTTGAAGATTTCAATAGCTGCCTCCGGACACATCACCGCACAGTATCTGCATCCACTGCAGGGGTGGTCCTCTTTAAAATAGACTGTGGGGAGCCCATGTTCGTTCAGGTGTCTGGACATGGTCAGGGAGTCATGCGGACAGAAGGGGATGCAGAGTTCGCATCCCTTGCAAAACCCCACGTCTATACTAACCCTGGCCATATCTTGGGCTGCCTCCCCATGCCAGCTTCTCTCTCAGCACCTCGTAAAAGCTCCTTATTCCGGTATCCACGATACGAAGGCGGACGTCGGCCCTCTCTACCCTTATACTGTCTCCATTAAGGAGGTCCTCGTAGACCTGACCGTCCACCGTGAGACCCATCTCCACCCCTTCCGTAGAAGGCTCCATCCCTATCTTTGAGTCCCCGGAGATAACCAGGGGCCGGTTGGTAAGGGTATGTGGGCATATAGGGGAGATTATGAGGGCATCCATCTCAGGGGCAAGGATGGGCCCGCCAGCAGCCAGACAGTGGGCCGTGGAGCCCAGGGGGGTAGATACGACAATGCCATCGCAACTGTATGTAGTAACTGCCTCGTCACCTATGAATAGTTTTATAGATATGAGCCTTGACAGAGAGGCCCTGGATATTACTGCATCGTTTACTCCCAGGACGTCCATGACCACTTCTTCCTTGCGCACGAGCTTACACCTCAAAAGGATTCTGTTAGTAAGGCGGTATTGGCCTTTGAGTACCTTTTCCATGTGGAGGTACATATCTGCCTGGGTGAGTTCCGAGAGGAAGCCAAAGGTGCCCAGGTGCACACCCAATATGGGTATTCCGTAGGGACTTATGTGTCTGGCAACCCTCAAAAACGTGCCGTCTCCTCCCAGGGCAATGGCTACGTCCCCGGAGAAGGGACCCTTTATCTCTTCGGCCAGTTCGTAGGTAACAGTCTCTGCCCTCCTTTTTAGCCAAGTCGCTAGTTCCTTTATAGTATCCTTTACCTTGGCCTTCCTGGTGTTGCCAAAGAGTAGTACCCTCACTTTTTATTGACGCCTGGCTACCTTAAGGGGATGGTGAAACCCTGGCCGGTTACACTCTGCCATAAAGCGTTTGTATATACCCTCTGCGTTCAGGCCCAGCCCACCGAGTAGTAGCTCCCTGGGACCTTGCTCAATGAAACGGTCCGGGATGCCCGCCCTGCGTATCTTACTCGTGTTTCCGCCTTCCTCGCAAACCATCTCCAGGACGGCTGAGCCAAAACCTCCTGACAGGGCGTGGTCTTCCACTGTGAGTACAAACGGGTGTTCTCTCAGGGCCTCAAGTATTGCGGTCTTATCCAGGGGCTTGGCAAAGCGGGCGTTAATAACGGCGGCCCCAATACCCTCTGCACCAAGCCTCTCTGCCGCCATGTAGGCAGGGTAGACCATGGCCCCGTACGCCAGGATGACCCCCTCAGAACCCTCTTTTAACACCTCCGCCTCTCCTATGGAGAATCCGCCTGAGGCGGATGAAGGTAGTTCCATCTCCTCATCGGGGACGTTGTCCTTTGGGTAACGTATGGCAGTGGGGCGGTTGGATTCTACCGCCAGCTTTAACATTTGTTTTAACTCCCGCCCGTCCTTTGGGGCCATAAGGATAATGCCTGGGAGGTGTCTGAGGTAGGCAATGTCAAAGACCCCGTGATGGGTGGGCCCGTCATTGCCCACTAGCCCGGCCCTGTCCATGCAGAAGACCACGGCGTTGTCCCGCTCCTGGAGGCAGACGTCATGGAAGACCTGGTCGTAGGCCCGTTGTAGGAACGTGGAATATATGGCCGCTACAGGTTTCAGGCCGGTGTATACCAGTCCATTAGCCAGCCCCACGGCATGTTGTTCGCATATCCCTACGTCAAAGTATCTCTCCGGGAATCTTTCCTTAAATGTGGTCAGCCCGGTACCATCTGGCATGGCCGCAGTGATGGCGACAAGCTTGGGGTTCGTTTGGGCTAATTCTACCAGGGTCTGGCCAAAGACCTTCGTGTAAGAGGTCTTGGGGGCTTTAGTAGTCTTGGGGGCCTCTACTATCTTTCCGTTGCAGAGTTGGAAGGATCCGGCACTATGGAACTGGGTGGGGTTTTGGGAAGCTGGTTCAAACCCCTTACCCTTCTGGGTGATAGTATGGAGGAGCACAGGCCCGGGGAGGTGCTTTATACGGTTTATGGTGCTAATAAGTAGTGGGATGTTATGGCCATCCACTGGGCCGTAGTACTGGAAGCCCAGGTCGGCAAATATCTGCCCTGGGGTCATCCCCCTCTTTATGGCCTCTAAGAGGTGCTCCAGGACGTTCTCCACGGGTCTTCCCAGGATGGGGAGTATCTTGAGGATGTGGTGTACCTCCTTCTTTAGGTCGTTGTAGAGGGGGAAGGTGCGGAGCTGGATAAAGTACTTGGAAAAGGCCCCGACTGTCTCAGATATGGCCAGTTTATTATCGTTAAGGACTACCAGGATGTCCTTCTTCAAATCCCCTGCGTGGTTCAGGGCCTCCAGGGACATCCCGGCCCCGATACCACCGTCCCCCACCACTACTACTATCTTTCGCTCTTTACCCTGGAGGGCGTCACCGCAAGACAGGCCCAGGGAGGAAGAGAGGGCGTTTCCGCTATGGCCGCAGGTAAATGGGTCGTAAAGGGGGCTCTCCTTCCTGTCCGGGAAACCGCTTAGCCCCCTGTGTTGACGGAGCGTCTGAAAGGCCTCTCTCCGGCCGGTTAGGAGCTTGTGTACGTAGCACTGGTGGCCCACGTCCCACGTCAACCTGTCTACCTTGAAGTTGAGGCAGTAATGGAGGGCTATGGTCAGCTCCACCACCCCAAGGTTAGAAGATAGATGGCCAGGGTTTTTTGAGACGACCTCTATAATGGTCTCTCGTATCTCCTCCGCTAACGTGGGGAGTTCTTCCATGGACAGACACTTCAAATCCTCTGGACCATTTATCTTGTCTAGGAGTCTTGTCATATTTTTCCCTCTATCAGACCTTTGGGTTTAGGCCTTCGGCTCTCTGCCTCCGGGTCTCGCAGGCTAAAGCCTGCGGCTACAAGCGGAGTCTTGGCCTTCTGACCGCCAGTTCCCGAAGGCCGACAGCCGATAGCCGATTTGGCAATATATTTTAATACCCATTTCGTATTTTGCAAGGAGATTGTCTGGGAGCCCGTACGGTATAAAGACGTAGCTGTTTTCTCTTAAAGGAGTTACATTGGTATTGAAGTTGTCCATTAGTTGCTGTCGTGGAGTACGAGTCTCTTAATTTCCAGCGCCTTTCCAGTGGAGGAGTCTATAGTAATGATAGCCCCGCTCATTCTCACGTCTTTCTCTGCGACGTCAAAGCGGGTGGGCATCTGGGTAATAATGGCCTTGAGCACCTTATCAATATCCCTCCCCAGTACAGACTTGTAAGGTCCCGTCATGCCCAGGTCTGTAATGTAGGCGGTGCCATTGGGCAGTATTCTTTCGTCGGCCGTCTGGACGTGGGTATGGGTGCCTACCACTGCACTTACTCTGCCATCCAGGTACCATCCCATGGCAATCTTTTCAGAGGTGGCCTCGGCATGCATATCTACTATGATGACCTTTGCCTTTTTGGAGAGCTCCTTCAGTACCTCGTCCACGGCCCGGAAGGGGCAATCTATTGGTTGCATGAATACCCTCCCCAGGAGGTTTATTACCCCTACGGGGATACCCGCGTGGCTCTCTACCACCGTCCAGCCTTTACCCAGGGCCATTGGAGAATAGTTAGTTGGTCTGAGGACCCGTGGTTCTGCCTCCAGGAGTTGTGTAATCTCTTTCTTTTTCCATACGTGGTCTCCTGTGGTTATTATGTCCAGGCCACAGGCGAAGAGCTTTTTGGCCACCTCCGGGGTGATTCCAGAACCTCCGGAGGCATTTTCTCCATTTGCTACGACAAAGTGTATGCCTTCTTTTTGGATGAAGGCAGGCAGTTGTCTTTCCAGAACCTCCCTTCCTGGTCTGCCAACGACGTCTCCCAGGACGAGGGTCTTAAATATCATATAGGGGCTCTACGTTTCTTAGAGAGGAGTCCACAGGTTAATCTCTTTAGATGGTCTTCTTCTTCAGCTTGGCAATTAACTGCTTTTTTACCTCTGGAGGGACGAATTTACTTACATCCCCTCCAAGGCTTGCCGCCTCTTTTATTAACTTGGAGTTAAGAAAGGAGTATTGTTCACTTGTCATGATGAAGACCGTTTCCAGGTCGTTCTTGAGGACGCGGTTGGTAAGGGCGCGTTGAAACTCCTCCTCAAAGTCGGAGACGGTCCGTATGCCCCTGAGGATGATGTTCGTGTGCTGTCCCTGCACGTAATCTACCAGCATCCCCCTAAAGGCGTCCACTTTTACGTTTTTGAGGTGGTGTGTGTGTTTCTGTATCATCTGCTTCCGTTCTGCCACGGTAAAGAGGGGTGTTTTAAATGGGTTTTCACCTATGGCCACTATCAGCTCGTCAAATACCTTGCTGCCCCTCTCAATGAGGTCTAGATGGCCGTATGTCAGGGGGTCAAAAGTACCTGGATAAATTGCCTTGGTCATATAAGTTCTCTCCTACGGAGTTGGAGCAAAGGAGAATGTCCGCCCAGCGGACCGTTGAACGCCTACGGGTGTGATATTGAACCCAATGGAGGTGTTCTTGTTTACTGCGTCAAAGACTAGATAAAGTGAGCCAGTAAAGTCATGGGAGCGTCTGCCCAGAATTATTGAGGTAGCAAGGCTCCGGGCATCTTTAGCGGCCCCCGTGAAACTCCGTGGCTTGAAATCATACACCTCTCCCAAGCTTAGGCTCCATTTTTCCTTTACCAGCAAATTTGTATTTACCATCACAGTGGAACTAGTATCCCTGATAAAGCGGTAACCCAGGAACTGGTACCATTTAGGTGAATTTTGAAAGGTTATGCCAACGTTATAGAAGTCAAACCTAAAGTCATCCAGGTTAAACTCACTCCTCTCAGAGGTCAGGGCTAGCCTGTCTGTCAGTTGAGCCCTAATATCGGGTTGAAGGAAACTATGTTTTTTTGGGATGAGGGATCCTTCGGCATTCCCTACATAGTGGGTGGTATTTCCTTCGGGCCCGTCTGACGGGGAGGTCAGGAGGTGTACCTCCAGGTCCAGGTCCAGCAGGTCTACCGTCCTTAGCTGTGAGGAGGGTCCCCTGCGGGTCTGGAAACGGTTCCTTATCCCGAAGACGAGGGCATTATATTTGCTCAGTCCGTCAGACGGCTCATACTGGAGGAGGTGGTCGGGGTTTTTTGTAACCGTTGGGCCTACCTCCCAGCGGAGGTCCGGTGTGATGACATGCTTTAGTTTGTTTATATTGAATAGCTTGCTTTCCGTGCTGTAAATCCGCCAGAAATTGGTACTGGCGTCCAGACCCAGGGAGGTGGCCAGCCTTCCCACAGCTGGGCCATCATTAGGTCCCTGGTCCTTTGTACTTTTACTGTAGGCAGTCACCCTGCTCCCCACAAAGGGTCTGAACTGCGCTATCCAGAGCTGGAAGGGCCAGCTTAGGGTGTTGTCGGTGTCCATGCGTATACTACTTCCGGTGGTCCTCTTGAGTTTCTGGTAGCGGGCAGGGTCCAGGGTATTCATTTTATCATCTATGTGGAAGTCAAGATACCCAAGCGATGACTGGGAGGATAGGTTCAGCCTATCTTCCCAGAGAGGCTGGCTGATTAGTTGGTAGCCTAGCTGGGGTAGGGCCTCAGTTCCTGTGTCAAAGCTGTGTATCTGTTTCTTTGCGAGGAAGGTAAGGCCTTCATTATCCTGTAACCTCCTGAAGTAGAGGTCGGTCTCCTGCGCCTTCCCCGTTTTAAATTCTGGTTCGTAGAATTCCCTGAGGAACGCCCTATCGCTCAGATAAGACAACTCGGCGTCTGCCCTCCATTCCTTGTTTATGTGTTGCCTGTGTCGCCAGAGCAACCTGCCCCTGTTTTCGTGCGGTACGGGTAGCCCTGTTGTCTGGTCTGTTTCGGCATGGTCTTTAACATAGAAGGTCTCCAGGTAGCCATCCATATTGGGGCGCTTATAAAAAATCTCTGTCCCCTCCGCCGGTCCCCTTTTGGATAGGTAGTCAAGTTTAACAACCGTGTGCATCCAGCGGTTTAATTCCGGAAAGACGCCCAGGGCCAGGGGGTCCCATGTGGTAGTCAGGGCGAGTCCAAGGCGGTTGGAACTGCTTGCCCCAAAACCCTTAAAAAAAGAGCTCTTGGTGCGGGTATCGTAGGTATATTTGGGCAAGTAAGCTACGGGGCGTTCTCCCACACGGAAGGTGTTATGCCTTGCCACTATTTCTGAGTAGGATTCAACAGGCGTCTTCCTCTGGGTTATGGTTAAATTACGGCTATTAAAACGGTAGTGCGGGTGGCCGAAGTTGCAGGTGGTAAAGTAGGCATCTTTTACTATCATGTGGTCCTGGTCTATCTGTTTGGCCTCTTTTCCTCCCATATAAATAGGGAGGAAAGGTGGTTCAGGCATTTTGGTCTTTATCCAGGGGTTTATCTATATGGCTTTCTTCTCGACAAGACTCTGGAAGATTTTATCGGCCTTTCTGACGTCCTCCGGGGACTTTAAAGTAACGTTCCCCTCCGCATAGAGTTCCTTAAATACATGTTTTTTCTTTCCGTCTGATTTCTCTTCCTCAAACCACAGGATGGCATTGTCGGCCTCCACAGTTATAGCGTCTTTCTGGAGCACCACGTTCCCCAGGGCCGATACTATCCTTTGATTCCCCTCCACCCAGCTATCTATATCGTCGGCCACTATATCTATTGTGCCGGGCGCTTTACCCACGTGTACCACGGGTTCTCTGGAGGTGAATTCCCCCCTCCGCTGGTCTCTTATCTTCACTGCCCGCATGTAGATGGCCGTGGGCTGTTCATCCTCATAGGTCAGAACTTTACCGATGCTGGGGTTAACCACAAACCCTGACGCAGTATCCAGGTGGACAAAGAGTTGTTCATAATGCTGGACGTCCTTATCCTGTACAAGCGTGACGTCCGTCTCGCAATATACATCCACCTTTGCCTCTTTCTGCTGAAAGGCCTCCTGTTCGTAGAACAGGAGAGCGGCCTGGTTAGCAGTTATCAGTACCTTTCCCTGGGTAATCCATACATTATTATTGGCCAAAAAGACCCTTACTCCTTCTTTTTGCCAGGTGCTTATAGATTCTGCGGTGAGGTTAATGGGGTACGGAGTGGTCTCCAGGGTTATAATCCCCTGAGAGAGGGCCGAGGGCCCAGAAGTCAACCAGATAGCAAGCCCTAAGACCAGGTAACAAAGCCACCCCCGACGAAGTGGCAGGGCCGCCGAGGAAAAGGGCGCAGTCATCTTTTTATAATGCCTCCCTTCGGAAACTTAAGATTATATTGTCCCCGCAATGTAAGTCAAACAAAAAAGCCGCTGGACATGTGGAATATATAGAGAGACTATTGTTTAACCCTAACAGAGGGTGGCTGTGGGTCTCCTGACCCACAAAGACTTAGGAGGTTTTGGGTAGGGAGACCCAAAACTGCCCACTTCCAGGGTTCGGGTATGCCTCTTGTTTCTTTATTGGTTCAGGGTAAAGAGGTAAGGGGGCAAAGCCCCCTTACTGACAACGGACAACTTCTTGGTTATAACGTAGGGGCACGGCACGCCGTGCCCCTAAGCACTCATTTAAAGACTGCCAAATACCTCTTGTCTGACGTCAACTCCTTTGTCCGGAGAGAGGAGGTGTGTTCTTTCAGGGACTGGTAGTTTTCCAGGCTAATGAGGCAGTAGGCCCTCTTTGAGGAATCAAGGAAGCTGGCCAGGACGTCTTCCGAGGGGATGGGATGGACGCGGGCATCTGTGTAAAAGGTATAGCGCATGGCTGGTTCCTTGTAAATACCAATGGCCGCACCGTCTTTCGCCAGGTTTTGTATCTCTTTGCATAAAACCTTGGTGGACACCCGTTCATTTATCTTCGGTAAGAAATAAATATCCATTGAGACTGCACAGACGCTTAGTGATATGAGGCTAGAGACAAAAAGGAGATGAAGAGATTTGCTGCGGAGACTTAAAATCCCAACCAGGGCTAAGAATGCGATACTCACCAGGGTGGCAGTTACTACGTATTGGGTGCTAATAATAGGATTGTCGGCGGCCTTGCCTGTAAGGAGCCCAATGACAACGGCCGTTAGGCACAAGACGTAGGTATATACTCTTGGTTGGCTAATTTGTCTCAGGCTCAAGATGTGCGTGTCAAATAATTGGGCAACCAGGATTGCAAGGGGGGGGTAGATTACGAGGAGGTAGGGGCTTCTCCTCGTAAAGGTCAGGCAGAAACTCAGGAACATGACGACCACCCAGATCACGAGAAACGGCGATTTCTTTGACGGCCCCATACCATACGGTCTGGGGGCTGACACCCCGGGCTCTTTCCCATCTGAAAAATGGCGGTAGAGGACAAGGGGGAAGAGGAAGGACCACGGCGCTGCGCCAATAAATATGTCTCCTATGTATTTGGGGATGACTTCTGGGTGGATATGTTTCTCCTCGTATCTTGTGAAATTCTCTGCCACGAACCCGCCGAAGTAACTACTGCCTGCTTCCATGTAGGCAAGTAACGTCCAGGTAGAGATGGTTAATAGGATAACGATAATGCCTAAGAGGGAATCCCTGCTCAGTAGGAATCTCAGGTCGCGGCAGTAAACGAGATAGCAGACTACACTGGCCCCCAAGAAATAGAGGATAAGCGGTCCCTTGGTTAGCATTGCCAGGCCGGTTACTAGGCCCGCCAGGAGCAGGTAGCTCCTCTGCTTATATGTGTATCCGTAGTAAAACGACGTCAGGGCAGAGGCGATGAGGAAGGTGTTCATGGTGTCTAGTCGCACCGCTCGCGCATAGCTGTGAAACTTGGGAGAAGAAGCTAGTATCAGGCCGGCTAACAACCCCGCCCTGGGACCAAAGAGGTGTTTGCCCAGAAAGTAGGTGACCACTACTGTACCCAAGGCACAGAGGGCAGATGGTAATCGTGCGGTTAACTCTGTTACCTGCCCGGTGAACTTACTTATTAAAGCCACCGTAGAAAAGAAGAGGGGTGGCTTGTTGTAATATACCTCTCCATTATAGTACGGCACCACCCAATGACCGTTCTCAAACGTCTCTTTTGCTACCTGGGCGTAGCGGAGTTCCGAACTGTTCCACAGGTCTGGTTTGCCCAGGAGGGGGAGGTATAAGAGGGACGAGAAGGCAATCAGTATTATGATATGTACCCTACTACTCTGCATGTCTCTTATCATATCAAACACCTTAGTAAAAGCAAATGTGCCACCTCCTTTTAATTTACAACGTGCAATAACTAACCACTGGCCACTGCTGACGGTATCCTATTGACAAAACCATCTGTCTTACGTAAACTACCTTTTCAAGGCTATCGGGGGAGAGATTTTTGGGAGATATTAGGATGATTAAAATGAATAGACTTTATCTTTCCGTCTTAAGTGGAGTGGGGGTCTTGCTGATTACAGGTTCGGTGGTTTGTGGAGAGGATGTCTTCCGCTCCGCCACGCCTGAGGTAAAATCTACAATGAAGAAGTTAGATGAGTTCCTAAACAAGGTGGAAGACGCCCTTATGGCAGGAGACCTTCCCAGGGCATCAAACCTGGCGAAGGACTTGGATGTGGCCTGCCATAAGCTGTGTGACGTGGACCTCTCAACCGCTAGACTGACCAGCGCCGAGAAGGAGGAATTCAAGAGGCTAAGGGAGGACTTTCACTATAGGGTAGAAAGGTTTGACGCCGCCGCTAAGGCATCCTCCACGGACATTGCCCAGTTTGAGTTTGAAAAGGCAAGGCAGTCCTGTGGCAATTGCCACAAACTCTTCAAAAAGAAGGCGTAAGACAGGGGGCAGGGGGCTGGAACTAGAATTCGGAATTCGGAATACAGGATACAGAATATTCTGAATTCTGACTACTGTATTCTTTATTCTTTCCCTCCCCCCTAGCCTCTAGCAGGGCTTAACGCCTCCAGCACTAAGCTACCAATCCACCCTACCTTATGGACAAATCAATTGACAAAGGGGGAGTATTGTCTTAAAATTCCAGGAGTCTTTAGGATTATTAAAAGGGCCCTTTCGCATGATGGTGAAGAAGTCTGTAGCGATAGAGGGCAAGAAACTTCTAGGGCTAATTATCCTGGGTTCTGCCCTCGTTCACGTCCTGGTTATACTCTTTCTCCCCGCAGGTAAATCAACAAGGCAGTATCTCTCCCAGGCCTTGCAGACCAGGGGGACGAATTCAGACCCTATCTCCCTGGAACTGACGGAGGTGTCCCCACCGGCGCAAGAGAAACAACCCCTGCCCCCCGAAGGGGGGGAAGAGGCCCTTAAAGAGGATTTAAAGAAGAGATTGCAGTTTGTGGACACCGGCGGAAGTCCCACAGATGAAGAGGTTAAGGTAGAGACAGAAAGGGTTGGAGAGAAAGGGACGCAGGCCAGGGACACGATACCAGGGGGGAGTGATGATCGTCCAAGGTTAGAGGGGACTTCCGAGGCCCCCTCCCTGGGCGGCTCTCCTGGGGAGGCCCAGGGGCCATCCGAGACGCCAGAGGGAGAGGCGCCCCAGGCCCTTGTAGCAGAAGGGACCCCCCAGAAAGAGGCCCAGGGTGTCCAGGGAGAAGGAGGGGCTTCTGAAGGGGAAGGCATGGCAGAAGAGGTAGCGGCCAGTACGCCTGGCACACCTCAGGCGTATATCGCCCAGGAGGTAACACCAGTCCCTCAAGACCCAACCTTGAGCGAGGCGAAGGAGCCGGCACCTGAACCACTTACCCAGGAGCCAAAACTGACAGAGGCTGAAGTGGAAAAGCTGCTTCAGGAAGTAAAGGAATCGGAGTCAGGAAGACCCGAACCACCCGAGGCCGAAAAGCTGGCCAGCCAGACGGATAGACCCGAGACTCAGGCGCCAATGGAGGATAAGCATGTCCCCCTCCTTGCCGATGCGGAAAGGCCTGTGGTGGGGGAGACGAATCCAACGGCAAGGGATAATCCGCCTCAGACTGATGAAGAAACCCCACTAGAAAAGGAGCTAAAGAAACTAGAGGTCAGAGAAGACGGTTTAATACCTATCCGTAAGAAAGAACCCA
>JASEHG010000329.1 GCA_030018855.1 Candidatus Brocadiaceae bacterium | reverse complement strand
CCCCTCCCGTCAAGGGAGGGGGAAGGGATAGATTATGGTCGCACCCTGGGGGCTGGCACTTGCCCAGGAGTTCAAAGACCCCCAGTTCTACCCCGGCAAAGATTACCTGAGACTTCCAGTAGGCCCAGCCCACTTCCAGGAGGGAC
The DNA here is from genome assembly GCA_030018855.1 of Candidatus Brocadiaceae bacterium. GTDB lineage: Bacteria > Planctomycetota > Brocadiia > Brocadiales > Bathyanammoxibiaceae > 2-12-FULL-52-36. The sequence continues at coordinate 1,409 of JASEHG010000329.1, read as the reverse complement.
TCAAGGTCTTTTTTCATGGTACGTTTTGTAGGGGCAATTCCCGCCCAAGACATGGCGGATTTTCAACATGAATTGCCCCTATTGCTTTATTGACGAGGATTGATGCCTCTTTGTTCCCGCGGCCATTAGATTCGCTTCGCTCACTACAAGTCTCATAGAGACAGAGTATCTTATTATAGGTCTCTACCAGGATTTTGTTTATCTCCAATAAATGCCCCCTTTCAGGCTGGGGAGTACAACAGGATTGGGCATCCACTGGTGTAAGTATTGAGAGGACGCCGTGGCATAACTGACTGATTACCTCGTAGAAGGACTTCACCCCTGGGTCTTCAAAGTCATAGTGTGCCTCGTATCCACCCCAATGTAGGGACAGACCTAAAGGTCTGTCCGTCTCTTCGGGCAGGGCTGAAGTTGAAAATCCGCCATCTTTTGGGCGGGCCCTGTCCCTACAAGTGTGGTAGTCCGCCGTCCCCATAAAGAGGGTCTGTTTATGGGATAGTAGATGGGCCGTGATGGCTGGACTGCGCAGGAGTCTAGTGTCCTTGAGGAATTCAAAGTTGGTCCTTATGTCCTTAAGGCTGGTATAGGGTTCAAACATAATAAACCCCAGGTTGGGTTCTATGCCGAAGTGCCGCAAGAGTCCTATGGCCCTACGGTTAACCTCTTGAGAGGTATCCTTCCGGAACCGCTTGAGGGTATGGTCACAGGCACTCTCTATGCCCAGGAAGACCTCCCTCAGCCCTGCCTCCACGAGTCTTGATAAAGAATCTTCCTCCAGGTCATTGGCCCTGCACTCCATCCCGAAACGGATATTGAGCCCCGCTTTAAGGATAATATCTGCTAGCTCCTTTGCCCGTTCCCTCCCTGCCCTGCCCGGGCCAAAGAAATTGGCATCGGCAAAATAGAAGTAGCGTACCCCGTTCTCGTATAAGTCTTTTAGCTCTTCAAAGATATTCTGGGGGCTCCTGCCACGCCATCCGTCATAAAAAGGGCTCACGTAACAGAAGGTGCATCTCCCATAACAACCCCTGCTCCCCAGGATATAGGTGGCTAACCCTTTCTCCTGGTAAAGGGGTAGGAGGGAGCGGTCAGGGAAGGGGAGGCTGTCTGGTGGAGTGTAGGGTGCGGAGTGCGGAGTGCAGAATTCTGCATTCCGAATTCCACATTCCACATTCCTGAAGGCGAGGCCTTTAACAGGGGGTAGGGAGTAGGGGGTGGGGGGTAGTTGGGTTATAACCTGTGCCAGCTCCATAAAGGGATACTCCGGTTCGCCCAGGGTTACGGAATCCACGAAGGGGAAGTGAAGGAGGATTTCCCGATGGGCAAAGGTGGGGTAGTATCCATAAAGATTAACATGTACTCCAGGGTTAAGAGATTTTATTTTTGAGAGGAGGCCAAAGACCTCCTCC
>JASEHG010000328.1 GCA_030018855.1 Candidatus Brocadiaceae bacterium | reverse complement strand
CGTTTAGCTCTAGGATTCCGTAGAACTCAGGGTTGGGGTACCTCTCGGCAGGGAAGAGCCTATATGCAAAGGCCAGGTCGTATTCCATGACATCACCAAACTTGAAATCTAGCGCCCCAGGCGTATTGACCTTGTATTGAAGTTCGGCAAAAATACTGCTACGCCTGACAATACGGCTGAAGGCTGTGCGGAGAAAGGGGTCAAAGGAGCCTGAGCCCAATTGTAGTTCTGGTAAAAGCCTGATACCCTCATCCCGTCTGTTGGTATCTCCAGTAGGCAGTTCTACGCCACCTATAACCGCCAGGTCTGTCCGACTCCAGGGACCAAGCCACTTCTTGAAGGTCCATCTTCCCAAAAGGGTAGTGTCTCCTAGTCCAGCTACATCTAACGTTACACGCCTGCCAGATAGATTATTTCTCTGAGATTTTTCTATCCAGGGGACTGAAATAGCCACTGCAACGTCAAGCCCAGGAGCGTAGCTGAAAGCCAAAGGCACTTTCTTTATAGTTAACCTTCTATTGAGGGCCCTGTTAGCATCGCCTGTCTTGTGGATAATCACCCCTAGTGTCCTGAACACACTACCGGAAAAGAACTGCGTTACAGCAGTATCAAAGTTCACAGGTGCTTGAGCCAATACCTCTTGTGTATGCCGGCAAATGAGATAGAAGGTGGCGACGAAACACAGGGAAACAAGGCTTTTTTGCATTGCCATAGAAGCTTAATCTCCTTTACTTCTATTCACAAGGGAATAGGGAAGGAGATACCCTCCTTCCCTTCGCAACCTCCTTATGAGAGGCTACCAATCCCTGCCACTTTTAGTGCCTTGAGGCTTGGCCTAGAACCTGAGCAGCACTCGGCTATCTTGCCATCTACCACAATGGTCGGAACACGGCTTATACCATAGCTTCTTACCTTACTCAGGCACTCCTTGCTCTCGCACTGCTTGATAAGGTCATAGACCACCACCTCACAGCTAGAGCAGGCAAGCTCCCTGACCATCTTTATCGCCTCCTGGCAAAGAAGACAGCCGGCGGTAAAGACCTCTACCCTTCTTTTTGCAACCATTTCATTTACCTCCTTTTTCTTTTACTTCTAGGTTCCCTTTCTATCTGAGGACACACGGCAAAGGAACCCTTCTTTGCCTTTTCTGAAGGAATCCACTGCGATAGGAGCGTCTTTAGTTCCTCCCGCATCCTCTGCATCTCCTTAATATTGGCTTCTAAAACCTGTATCTTTTTCGTAAAAAGCTGTCTGACAAAATTACAGCAGGGTTTGAGTCCCACCTTGCTACACTGGATAATCCCTTTAATCTCCGAGAGGGTCAGGCCCAGGCCCTGGGCCTTTTTAATGAACTTAAGCTTTTCTATTGTCTCCTGCCCGTATAAACGGTAGCCGCTATCAGTCCTGACAGGAAGGGATAACAGCCCAATCTCCTCATAATAGCGGATAGTCTTCCGAGGGACTCCGCTCTCCCCGCCGACCTCGCCAATCAAGTATCCTTTTCTTTCCATCTCTCTATCTCCATACTGAGTATAAACATTCCAGTACACTGGAATGTCAAGG
>JASEHG010000327.1 GCA_030018855.1 Candidatus Brocadiaceae bacterium | reverse complement strand
CCTTAGGCGGACTGGACTCCACAAATGGGTGTTTTTTCTTGACAACAGTAGTGGTGTGTGCTAAGTGTGGGTTAGTTAGACGTTACAGGGCATCCAGCCTATAGGGTGCCTTGGTCTATCCTGGGCGAATTTATCCTTGGCGAAGATGCGATGAACGTCTCATTTGTTATTTTGTAGAGGTCTCAATATATACACCCATTAGATAGACATAAGGGAACTACTATGGCCAAGATTTCTAAGACGGGCAGACTCAAACAGTGGACAAAGGAAGAACTCAGTACCTTAAAGAAGGAATATCCTAAGGCTGATACAAAGCTCTTGGCCAAAAGACTGGGCAGAAGCCTGGAGGCCGTCCGTTTCAAGGCCAAACATTTTGGTCTGGAAAAGACCAGGGCGTACATGGAGGCCCTCTACATCAAGGCCAGAAAGGCCGGTCAGAAGAGGGCCACAAAGAAAAAAAAGTAGTAGACGGTGTTAAGTAAGGATACAGGTAACAAGTTACAGGATACAGGCTACGGGAGGAAGGTCCTTATTTGTTACCTCTTGCCTTTGCTCGTAGTCTTCTCTCCCTGCCTCTCTAACAATCCTGTCTCAGGTAGTCCAAGGCATAAACAGGCCAATGTCTCCGTTGAGCTCAGGGATGTAAGTAAATCACGGGGCGAGGTTGCCTTTAGCCACCCCTATTTTATTACAGAGGACAGATTGCGTACCATCCTCGCTTCTTTACGCTTCCGGGAAAAGGGGACGCTGAAGAGTAAGAGCAGTAAAAGGATATTTCTGGACAGGGAGTTAAACGAGCTCGCCCCCCGCATAGTAGAGTCCCTCTCCAAGGCAGACCCCCATAAGGAGGTCTTTGCCTCCATCACCTCAGAAAAAACCCTCTTACGTGACCAGAGTACCACTTTTTACCTTTTTATGCAGGGAAGGGAACTAAACGTAGTCTTTAGTCAGGTGCATGTTACTAAGGAAGAGGCCCCCAGCTTCAAGGGATGGAAGACGGCCCCACCTGCCCAGGACCCTACCTCCATTACAGGCCAGGGCTTATGGGAACTGGTCCCTGTTGGTGGTCAAAACCTAAAAGAGGGACACAAGAATTGGCTGGTCATGGACGTAGAAGACAAGGCCTTTGAACCTGTTATTGCCACTGCAGAGGAGAAGATTACTCCTAGCAGTCTTATTGAAGATAGGTTGCGCAGGTTAGAGGAGAGGGCGGGGTTGCCCTCCACGGGGAAAGGTGAACAAGGGGGGGCTGTGTTAGAGCAGTCTGCCCCTGCCGAATTGCCCAAAAAAAGGACGTCTCCTTCGGACAAGACCCTGGGACAGAAGTTGCGGGAACTAAAGACACTCTTGAATGAAGGACTAATCTCCCAGAAAGACTACGAAAAAAAGAAGCTTGACCTGCTCCAGGAAGAACCCCCACAGGGTAAGAGTGTGCCCGATATGCTCAAGGAACTAAGAGGACTACAAGACGAGGCGTTAATTACCGAAGGGGATTATGACCGCTGGAAAGCTAAACTCTTGGAAAAATTATAACCATCGCAAAACTAGGGATTAGGGGCCAGGGGTAGCCGCAGG
>JASEHG010000326.1 GCA_030018855.1 Candidatus Brocadiaceae bacterium | reverse complement strand
AGGGACTATGCAGTAACTGCAGTAGTTGTCGCACCCCCGCATGACGGTTATATATGCCTGGTAGGGGTTCTCCCTGGGTGGGCGTTGCCTGGGGTAGTTCAATACTTTCTCATCAGATATGGCCAGGAGATGACCACCATTACCACCCAGCCCCTCCAGGAGTTCCGGAAGCTTATCAAACATCCTTGTCCCGCAGACCATATCCACGTGTGGGTATCTGTGGAAGATTTCTTCCCCCTCCTTCTGGGCCACACAGCCCAGGACGCCTATCACAAGGTCTGGCCTTCGGGTCTTGCGGGCCTTTAGTTGTGCCAGGCGGGAGTAGACCCTCTCCTCTGCACGCTGGCGGACACTGCAGGTGTTGAAGAGGATAACGTCGGCGGATGCCTCATCCCTGGCAATCTGGTAACCCCTCTCCAGTAGCAGTCCCAGGGACAGCTCCGAGTCCGCCTTGTTCATCTGACAGCCGAAGGTGGTGAGGAAGATGGATTTTGTCATATTTCTTGTGTTAGAGCCAAATGGGTACGTCAAGACGCACCCTACATTTATTTTGGGTGGATTGGGTAGCCGCAAGGGCTACCCCTACATTTTCCGCAAGGGTCGCCCCTACATTAACCTTCAACATTAAAGATTTCATCTTCCAGTTGGTCGCTGCCTTGTCTATCCGGGTTTTCTCTATCAAGGGACCATTTCAGTGGATTAGTTATAATGTATTCCCTTATTTTATTCAATCTGTCCTCATTACGGATGATATGTTCGTAATAATTACGCTGCCAGAATCTCCCAACAGCGTTGACGTTGTTTTGTTTAATGTATTTTAACCAATCCTGGACACACAGGGATTTAAACGCACCAATAATATTTCCTACTGTAGGGGCAGGGCTTGCCCCTGCCCTATTGTTTGTTGTAGGGGCAATCCTTGCGGTTGCCCCCACATTAACGTTTTGGGCGGCCGCAAGGGCCGCCCCTACAATTATTATTACATGAATGTGATTGGGCATTACTACGAATTCGTCCAACAATACACCCTCAAAATGGTCTGGGATTTCATTCAACCTACCGTTAACGATTTGTCTTAATTCAGGGTATTGTTCAAAATATAATCTCCTATTTTGTGTGCAGATAGTTATAAAATAGGCCCCTGTTCGTGAATAGTCGTATCCCTTCAGTCTGATTGACCCCCTATGGTGTGTAGAGGGGTTGTATTTCATACTGTCTTGCCTTCTCACCTAATCCCACTCCCCTTCCTCAACCACCACTCCAGGGAGAGGGCGCCCAGGACGATGCAGAAAAATATCCAGTTGTCCCAGAGGGGGAGGGTCTTCTTGCCTATGGGTTTCATGACTACCGGGTTCTTCAGGGAGAGGGTCTTTTCTAGTTCAGGGACAGGGAGCCTGAAATGTTTCCCCCCAGAGGCCGTGGCGATCCTTTCCAGGAAGGACTCCTCAATCCATGGTTCTCTGAACTCTTCCAGTGCGGGTTTAACCCCGAAGAGGGTACTGGCTTCTCCCAGCTCCTCTACCGACCCTTCCCCACCACTATCTGTAGGGGCAGGGTTTACCCCTGCCCTATTTGTATTG
>JASEHG010000325.1 GCA_030018855.1 Candidatus Brocadiaceae bacterium | reverse complement strand
CTTCTATCTCTAAGTGATTTGGATTATACTTCAATACCTTGTACTCAAAACCTGGCCTGGCTTTTAGGGGGTTCAAATGACCCATTTCAACCTGTAGTGACCTGAAGACCTCAGGAAGCGGCTCTGAAATGAATACGGCAGATTCAAGGGTGGGCGCAATCTTTTCGTAAGGCCGTGTGAAGATTTTTTTAGCCGCGGCGTCGCTCTTCAAGATGGCCTGTGGGTAGAAGTCTAATAAGGTCTGGCCGCTTTTGAGGCCCATGAGTACTTCAAAGACCTCTAGATTATTTTCTCCTATCTCGTAGAGCTGGAGGTATTGCTTGAGCCAAAAACTGTGAAGCTGGCCTATAGTGTCTCGCCAACCGTATGCCTTTATGTAAGATATGTCTTCCCAATTGAATTTCGTCTTCCCTTTGGGCGGTAGTATCTCGTCAATGGCAGTATACACATTGTAAATGTTGGGGCCGTAGCGATAGCCCCCCATTATGTCTATCTCTAGCCAAGGAATTCTGTTAGATAACTGTGGCTTTTGTGCAAAGGCGTTGGTACCCAGGTTGAGACCTGGCCGAAAATAGCCTTGACGGCATCTCTGATAAACTATGGACATTTCAACGCATACTACTATGAGCAGTAGGACCGCAAGGCCTCTGGATACGCTTATTTCAAGTCGCCTTAGCAGATAATATACACTGATCCCTGCCAGGAACAGGCACTCTAGATATAATATCCAAAGAAGGTAGTTGGATGGGAGTTCAGCAATTTCATATACAAAGGGCAGGGAGATAGTAAACACCATTGAACAGCCCCCGGCAATTCTGAACAAGGTCGCGGCTTTAAAATGTGTCAAAATTCCCCAGTTAGAAATTGAGGGTACAGCCATCCAAAGACCCTGGCACATCCCCTTACAAGTCTCTTTCCAGCTTACACGAGAAACGTATTGACTGAAAAAGAACCCCAGCTTCACAAGAAGATAAGCTACAAACGTTATCAGTAATGAAATTAGTGCCGCTGACAAGATGTTGGAGAGATTAGGATTCTGCTCTATGTAGTAGTACTGGTTTAGCGTTATAAACGTAAGTGTCAAAAACAGGGCAATGAACGGCTTGATGCTGGAGTTCCATTGAAGCACAAAATTCTTGGCATCGGAAAGGTTATAGTATGCCCTGGGGTCTCCTCCTCCCTCGTTGCTTACCTGGCAGGGGGCGTTCCTGTTCATGATGGACACAATTGCGTCTACGCCAAGACCAGCAAAGACCCCTGACATAAACAATACAAAGCTCACGGAAAGATAGGCGTACCCAACAAGTACCATTGGTGGAAAAAGGAGACGGGTCAACAACAACATTACCGTGTGGCAGCCCATAGCGACTAGTGCCATAATGATTATTAAGATAGTGAAGTTTAGCTTGAACCTGTTTCTTCCGAAGAGCAGGCCTACCCAGAGAAGTAGGACAGGTACGATGCCGGTGAGTAAGTCATCTCTGGGTATCAGTTTCACGAGAGGAAGAAAGATGTGCCCGATACGCAAAATTGGTTCACAAGCCGTTGAGACAATATCGGGGTGAAGTACATTGATTTTCTCATCAACGA
>JASEHG010000324.1 GCA_030018855.1 Candidatus Brocadiaceae bacterium | reverse complement strand
CAGACGGTACTTGGCAAATATGCGGGTAACGCCCAGGAGTGGCATGCCGCCACGGAATTTAAGGGTTCTGGTACCGGCCCCATCCATGTTGGCTATCATGGCCTCGTCGTAGCCCTGGGCCTTCAGGCGGGTTGCCCCTTCCGGGCCGCTATAGGCGCGGGCTATATTTTCCAAACCCTTGGCTACCATCGTAAATGCCTCGTCCCAGCTTACCGGAACGAAGGGTTCTTTGCCCCTATTCTGGAAGAATTCCTCCGGGGGCTTGCCTGTACTTGGGTCTCTTGGGAAGCCCTTGTCTACCCACTCCTTGAAGCCCTTGCGTACCATTGGGCCACGGACGCGGCGGTCTCCGTAGAAGCGTCTTACCATCCCTAGCCCTTTCTGACAGCACCTGGGGTCCCAGCGGGCGGAGGCCCGGTTTCCGTAGACGTCTTCGCTCTGCCCGTAGCCGTAGGTGGGGCTGATTCTGGCGATGACGCCGTTCTTTACGTGTGCCCTTAGCAGACAGCCGTGGGTGTCGTTTGGTGCACAGAGGAAGGTGAAGGAGTCGTCGTATCTGAACAGGTTACGGTAGACCTCCTCCCAGTCCCTGTCGGGGTATTTTTCTAGCGGGCTGGGAACCTCCTGACCGAAGGCGGGTGTCAGCCAGCTTGCCAGTGGGCCTACCGCCAGGCCACCGAAGCCTAGACTTGTGGCCAGTTTGAGGAAATCCCTGCGGGAGGCAACAAAGTCCTTGGCCATTGCCTCTTCCATCCTGGAGTCTTTTTCCTTTGAGTTCATGAATTACTCCTCCTTATGGCTGAATTTCAACCGAGGCCCCTTTGCCACTCTCAACAGTGGCGAAGAAGTCCTTCCTCAATTGTGTGGGTTTAAGTCTTTCCCCCCAGACCTTTAGTTTGTATTGTCCTGGTGGGACGTTTTCTATCTTGAAGTTGCCCCCGGGGTCTGTCACTGTGAAGTATGGGGCCTTTACTACTACGATGTAGCCTACCATCTCTGGATGTAACCTGCACAACTGGGCGTAGACGCCGGGGTTCTTGAAGGTGTAAGATATTACCTGCCCCTTTCCAGCGTTACCCAGGTCGTAACCTTCGTTGTCCGGGGAGAGGACGTTGTGCTCCATATCGTCCTGGTTCGTGAAGTCCACCGTACTGCCCACCAGTACGGGTAATACCCTGGGGATGAACTCTTTATTTTTTTGGTCCATTATGGGATGATTGGATGGGGCGAAGGTCTTGCCTGGGATTTCATCTATGTAGACTATGATGGGGAACTTCGCCACCCAGGGGTTTTTTACTACTCCGCTAATGGTTTCTGCCTCTGAGGGGGACTGGTATAGAAGGGAAAACAAAGAGAGAAAGAGAATAAGTCGGGTAATAAACCTTGCAGTGTTCAATGTGCCATCGCCTCCCTACCGTTAAGGATTTTTAGTATAGGTGGTAGTCTTGACAGCCCTCCCTTCCAAAACTCCACCACCTCCCTGCCACTGCAACAGGCAACCCCCATCCCCCTCTCAGTGTGGAAGTTTAGCAATTCATGTGCCAGGTGCTGGTGAATTTTGCTGTGTTGCTGTAATCTCTTGTGGGTAGGGGCCTTGGCGTGGATTTTGG
>JASEHG010000323.1 GCA_030018855.1 Candidatus Brocadiaceae bacterium | reverse complement strand
GCTTAACAGGGCGTCCTCCCCCTCGGCTGGATAGGGGACGATGTACACCTCATCCAGCAGGGAGCTTTCGTAGGCCCCGGTGGCAAGGGTATCAAACGTTAGCCCTATAAGCCTGGTACCAGGGGGTTGTTCCTTTCGGATACTTCTCGTTATGTTTAAACCAGGGGCAGGATTATTGGTGGCGTTTAATCCAGTTACCGCAATATTAAGACGCTTCATGCTTGGCAATAAGCCCTAAGTCCATCAGGTTGTTGTAGAAATCGCGGAAGTCGGATAAGGCCTTTGTGGAGTCTACCCTGTACCGTTTTGACACCATCCTGACGATTTCGGAGAGGGGCTTGTTCTCTTTCATCAAAGAGAAGATATAGGTCCCTGGGGTATTGAGGTAGTAGACATGTCCCAGGTTTGCATCAAAGATAAAACCGAGGTCATTGCTGGACGATTCAAGCCGTACATGGTCGGGTACTTTGCATCTTAGGACGGAGTCTATCTGGTCTATGTGAGATTTGCAAAAATCAAATCCCTCAATAGCAGGATTTCGGCAGGTCTTCTTTCCCTTTTTAACAAAGGCACATCGCATATTTGACATACAAACCTCACTGAGTTCTCCGTTAGGAGTTGAAAGATTTTACTGCTCAAGGGCCTCCAAAAGGGCAGGAAAATAACACTTCAAGTGTCATTGGAGGTCTCTGAGAAACTACGGTTCGGTGTCATTGCGAGCGGAGCGAAGCAATCTCCCGAGTGGATAAGAGATTGCTTCAGGCCTTCGGCCTTCGCAATGACACTCTACCCTGGACTTTTCAGTAAACTCACTTAATCATTGCTATCCCTTCCAGGGCACTAGCGTAGTAGGGACTGAGCTTGAGAGCTTCTATAAATTGCTTTTTGGCCTCGGTTAACATCTCTTTTCTGAGATAGCACCATCCCAGTCCATTGTAAGGGTCTACCCAATCAGGGTGTTCCTTAACTACCTTGCTGAACTCATCCATTGCGGTGTCGTACTTGTTCTGGTAATACCAGCACCAGCCGACGGTCAATCTAACGTCACTGGCAGTTGGGTTCTTGGAGAGTACCTTCCCAAATTCCTTTATTGCATCGCCGTATTTTTTCTGGGCGTAGTGCAGATAACCGAGACCTTTGACGGCCTCCATGTCCTCTGGATTATTAGCCAGGGCCGTCTGAAAGGCCTCCCCTGCCTCCGGGTACTTGAGTTGATTATAGTACGTCCACCCCAGGGCGTCGTACAAGTCCCACAGCTTTTCTTTCTTAATCGTCTCCTTCAGTTCATCAGTAAAGACGTAGGCAGGATAAATAGCTATGGCCGTACGGAAGGTCTCAACGGCCTTGTCCTTCTGCCCACCCTTCAGGTGGCTCCATGCAAGCCCGTTGTAGGGGTCTACAAGGTATGGACCGATCTCTATGGCGGTCTTAAATTCCTTTATTGCGGTCTCGTGGTCTCCCTTCTGGTTATAACACCAGGCCAGGGTGGCCTGTGCATCATATTGACCCTTCAGGGCCTCCAGGGATTTACGCAGTGAATCTATGGCCTTTTCGTATTCCTTTTTGCGGTACTGCACAAAGCCCATCCCCTTCAGGGCCTCTGAGTTATTGGGGTCACTTGA
>JASEHG010000322.1 GCA_030018855.1 Candidatus Brocadiaceae bacterium | reverse complement strand
TGGACAATCAGCGTTTTGACATAGTCCTTACGGACATAAAACTCCCCGGCATGGGTGGATTATCTCTGCTGGAAGAGATTAAAAAGAGGGATGAACTCTTACCCATCCTGGTAATGACCGCCTACAGTTCCGTGGAAAACGCCGTGTCTGCCGTGAAGAAGGGGGCAGAACACTACCTAACCAAGCCCCTGGACCTTGAGGAGCTTAAGGTTGCCATAGATAAGGTGTGGCATCAGAGGAAACGCCTGCAAGAGGCGGAGGAGCTGAAAGGCAGGCTGGAGGCAGAACCTGGGGTTTCAGAACTGGTGGGGAGCACCCCTGAGATGCAGAGGGTCCTTAACACCATACGGGACGTTGCCTCCAGTACGGCTACGGTGCTTATACACGGGGAGACGGGGGTAGGCAAGGAACTGGTGGCCCGTGCCATCCATTCCTGTAGCCCGAGGAAAAATAAGCCCTTTGTGGTCTTACACTGCGCGGCCCTGGCCGATGGGGTGCTGGAGAGCGAGCTGTTTGGCCACGAAAAGGGTTCTTTTACCGGTGCACTTTATACGAGGAGGGGGAGGTTTGAGCTGGCCCACGGAGGCACACTGTTCCTGGATGAGGTCTCCGAGATGGGGGCCAACGTCCAGGTCAAGCTCCTCAGGGTAACGGAGACAGGTACTTTTGAGAGGGTAGGGGGGGAGGAGACCCGTCAGGTGGACGTCCGTCTCGTTGCGGCCACCAACAAAGACCTGGAAAGTCAGGTCTCGGCAGGTAAATTCAGGGAGGACCTTTATTATAGACTTAACGTCATCAAACTAGACATCCCGCCTCTAAGGGAAAGGAAGGCAGACATACCAGTGCTGGCCAACTACTTTCTCTTAAAATATGCCGGTAAGAACCATAAGAAACTCAGGGGCTTCTCTCCAGAGGCCATGCAACTACTCCAGGGGTATCACTGGCCAGGCAACGTCAGGGAGCTGGAGAATATGGTAGAGAGGGCCGTAGTCCTTTGTAAAAAGAACGTAGTTGAGCCTGAATATCTATCCCCTAACCTGGTAGAAAAGGGGAAGACGCCAGAATTTATTCAAATCCGCCTGGGGATGCCCATGAAGGACGTGGAAAGGGACATTATCCTCAAGACCCTGGAACTCACCCACGGCAATAAGACAGAGGCGGCCAGGATACTTGGGCTATCCTCCCGCACCATAGACAACAAACTAAAGGAATGGGCCCCCCACGGCCCCATCCCTCAGTAGGGGCATCCGCCTGAGGCGGATGCCCCTACCACAGGTTGAAATCATAAAGGTACGGCCTCACCATATATCTCTGCCTCAAGATGCCCCCACTGATTATCGTATGCCTTATCCTGGATACGTCCGGGGTTCTCCCTGTCAAATTGCCATTGCAGGGGGTTGTTCAGGACGTATTCACGGGTACGGTTCAATTTGTCCTCATTTCGGAGGACGTGTTCGTAATAATTCCGTTGCCAGACAGGGATGCCGGGGGTATTACGAATCTTGTTGATGGCCTTTGCGGTGTTCATCTTGTAATACCCAACAATTTTTGGAATCGTCATTTTTCGCCGTTGAATATGTAGGGGCAATTCATGAATTGCCCCTACAGGGTTGTGATGTGTAA
>JASEHG010000321.1 GCA_030018855.1 Candidatus Brocadiaceae bacterium | reverse complement strand
ACTCGGGGGCGAGAGGGGAGGGCTAAGGATAAAGGGGTTTCAACTGGGGAATTCGCCACTGGAGTATACCCGTGAGGTGGTAGGGGGCAAAGATGTCCTCTTCACCACTACTAATTGCACCAAAAATTTAAACACCATTACACGTTTAGGGAAGCCAAAAGAGGTGCTTATTTGCAGTTTTCTGAACCTCCCTGCGGTAGCAGATTATCTGGTAGGAGGCAAAGCAGTAAGTGAATCCGCCTCAGGCGGATCCCTATCCCCTACTCCCTACCCCCTACCCCCTAATGATTGGGTACATCTGGCCCTCTCCGGGACTAACGGGGAGGTGTCCCTGGAGGACGTAGTCTGCGGGGGGATGCTCATACACAGGCTTGTAGGGGCGTATAGCGATACGCCCCTACCAGATTCTGCCCGCCTCGCCCATGTTACCTATCTCCACTACAAGGACAACCCCCGCCAGGCCCTCCTGGATTCCACCCACGGCCAACGCCTCATAGGACTGGGCATGAAAAGAGACGTTGACTTCTGCGGACGGGTGGGAATCTACGACCTCGTACCCAGGTACTCAGGAGGGGTAATTAAGTAGCAGGACGCCTCCCACCGTCATTCTGAGCGAAGCGAAGAATCTCCCTAACCCCTAGACCCTTCGCTCCGCTCAGGGTGACAAGAAGTCGGGGACTCCAAAAAACCATCCCTGAAAGACCCTTGCGGTTGCCAGTAAAAAGTAGTAGAAAATCAGACTATGGGACTTTCCAAAATTGAATTAATCTATAAGATTATCCTCCCTACACTTGCTTTCATTTCAAGTATTGCAGTTCCATTAACACTAAATTGGCGCAAACTGTTTCCACGCAAAAAGGGGGGTCTCACAGAAGAGATAGGAAAGGTTGTGGAAGAAAAAATAAAGGAATTAGGACTATCTCCTGTATCAAATGAGGAATTTGAAAAACAGATAAAGTCCCTCCAGACACAGCTTACCCAGAAAGACCTTGAAAATGCCAGGCTTCGTTTTGAACGTGGCACAGAGAGGCTGGAGACCCAAGATTACGAGGGGGCCATAGAAGACCTGGAAGGGGCACTAAGGATACTGCCAGAGGGGACGGGGGCATGGGCATCCACCCACTTTAACCTGGGCATTGCCCTAATAAAATTCCCCAGGGGTAACAGAGAATCAAACCTGAAAAGGGCCATTGAGTCTTATAAAAAGATACTCTCCTTCCCCACGGTAGAAAAGACCACAGAACGTTATGCCTCCACCCAGAACAACCTGGGCGCTGCCTACTGGGGTTTATCAGAGGTGAGGGACAAGGAGTCCAATCTGGGGTTGGCAATTAAGGCCTTCAACGAGGCACTGAGGGTCTATACCTTTGATAGATTCCCCCAGGACTACGCCACGACCCAGAACAACCTGGGCACTGCCTATGGGGATTTATCAGGGGTCAGGGACAAGGAGGCCAATCTGGGGCGGGCGATAACGGCCTACAATGAGGCACTGAGGGTCTATACCTTTGATAGATTCCCCCAGGGCTACGCCACGACCCAGAACAACCTGGGCACTGCCTACCGGGGTTTATCAGGGGTCAGGGACAAGGAGGCCAATCTGGGGCGGGCGATAACGGCCTAC
>JASEHG010000320.1 GCA_030018855.1 Candidatus Brocadiaceae bacterium | reverse complement strand
TGGGGGAGGGTGGTTGTCTGGCCTTTGCGAAGGTGGCCTCTGTACTGCTTGGGGCAATTGCCGTGATGCTGATAAGGAAAGGCGTTATGGCCATGATAGGTCTTGCGGCAACCTAATCCAGGGACCAGGGGACAGGGATCGGGGGTTAGGGAATAGGGATCAAGGAAAAAGATTTATCCCTGACTACTGTCTTTTAACGAGGGACAGGTATGCTCTTTCTTGACGTCCTGAGAAAAAAGAGGGAGGGACATCACCTCAGCCCCCAGGAGATAGCCTTCATCGTAAAGGGCTACTCATATGGAGAGATACCCGACTACCAGATGTCTGCCCTCCTCATGGCGATATGCTTGCGTGGGATGGACGACGAAGAGACGGCCTCTCTGACTGAAGAGATGCTGCGTTCTGGAGAGGTTATACGTCCAGAGGAAATCCCAGGGCCAAAGGTTGATAAGCACAGCACAGGGGGGGTAGGGGACAAGGTAAGTCTGGTGCTGTCCCCACTGGCAGCCAGTCTTGGGGTGAAGGTGCCTATGGTATCAGGCAGGTCCCTGGGGCATACCGGGGGTACACTGGATAAGCTGGAATCCATCCCCGGGTTCAGGACCCAACTCTCCTTGATGGAATTCAAGCAGAACGTTAATAGGATAGGCGTATCCATTATCGGGGCCACAAAGGAGCTCGTTCCTGCCGATGGCAAACTATACGCCCTCAGAGACGTTACCTCTACGGTGGAGTGCATCCCCCTTATAACGGCCAGCATACTCTCCAAGAAATTTGCCGCAGGGATAGACGGCCTGGTGCTGGACGTGAAGACAGGTAGCGGTGCATTCATGAAGGGTCTTGAGGAGGCAAGGTCTCTTGCCAGGAGTCTTATGCAGACGGCCCAGAGGATGGGCAAACCTGCCATTGCCCTCGTAACGGGCATGGACCAACCCCTTGGGAGGATGGTGGGGAATGCCACAGAGGTGCAGGAGGCCATGGAAATCCTGCATGGCGGCGGCCCCCCTGACGTGGTTGAACTGACCCTGGAATTGGGCTATCAGATGCTCAGGCTGGCCGGGCTATGCCAGGACAGGCAGGAGGCCAGGAGGCAATTGAGGTCTGCATTGGAGGATGGCAGTGCCTGGAGGAAATTTAGGGAACTGGTGGAATGCCAGGGAGGCAGGCTAAGATGCCTTGAGGACTTCCACGGGCTTATTTCAAAGAGAGTCCATGTGGTTACATCACAGACCCATGGCTATGTAAATGCCATTGATACCCATAAGATGGGCCAGGCCGCCGTAGTCCTTGGGGCAGGGAGGAGGAGGCTTGGAGATAAGATAGACCCGTCCGTAGGCTACGAGGTACTTGCAAAACTGGGGGATAGGGTAGAGAAAGCCCAGCCCCTGGCAAGGGTCTTTTACAGAGGCGAGGCAGACCTCAAAGAGGCCCGTAACCTCCTCCTTGACGCCTACAATTTCTCTCCCGAAAGACCCTCACCACCGCCCCTTGTTTACGAGACGCTGGAGCACACTAGTAAGTAAGGTGCATCAATACACTCTACATTCCCAAATATTTTTCATCCCCCTTTACCCATCCAAAATATAAATTTATCCCCCTTATATTCTTTGCGTACAGCAAAGAATTTACTTTTG
>JASEHG010000031.1 GCA_030018855.1 Candidatus Brocadiaceae bacterium | reverse complement strand
GCCACCTCACGGGTGATTCTCAGGAAGTATTCATCCCAGGTGGGTCTTTTGGCGGTTACTTTGCGCTTTGGTCTGGTCATGTTAGCTGACAAGTTTGTTTTCGCAGGCTAAAGCCTGCGGCTACGTTATGTTATTTCCCGATACAGAACTGGGAGAATATCCTCCCCAGTATGTCGTCACTGGTGATTGTACCGCATACCTCCCCCAGTTTGTCCAGGGCCTCTCTAAGTTCCAGGGCCACGAGTTCCTGGGGGGTGGATTGTCTAACGCACCCAAGTGCCCGTCCCAGGGCCTCCAGGGTCTCTTCCAGGAGTAGCCTCTGCCTTGAATTGAAGGGGCTGGGGGTGCTATCCACCGTCCCATTCAATACCTGCCTTATCATCTCCTGCCCTAGCCGTTCCAGTCCTTCGCCTGTCAGGGCGGAGGTGTAGATGACGGGGGGGTATGCACTAAGGTTCAAAGGTTTAAGGTTTAAGGGTTCAAGGGGAGGGGCGTTCCTGGAGAGGTCTGATTTGTTGATAACGAGGATGGTGGGTGGTATCCGCCTCAGGCGGACAGGCGGCATCTGGTTTTTCCCCTCCCCCTTCCCCCTCCCACCAGGCTGGCTGTACCAACCAGTTGACCGCTGGTTCTCCCCCTTCCCACCAGGGGAGGGGGATTTTGTTGGGGTGGTAGTACTATTGAGCAACTGAAGGGATTCTAACGCACCTGGGGCGCTAGAGCCATCCAGTACGAATAGGGCGAGGTCTGAGGTCTCCACCGCCTCCTGACTCTTTACTACGGACAGGGCCTCTACGTCTCCGGATAGTCCCCGGCCTTCGGCCTTTGGCCTGCGGGTCTCGGAGTTTGGCTGACGACCGAGGGCCGACGGCCAATGGCTGACTCCCGCCGTATCCACCAGGCAGAAGGAGAAACCCCTCAAGGTGAGTGTGGCCTCAACGGTATCCCTGGTGGTACCAGGGTGGGGGGAGGTGATTGCCCTGGGTCTGCCGAGGAGGGCGTTGAAGAGGCTGGATTTCCCCGCATTTGGGGGGCCATAAAATACCGTCCTGATGCCACCCTGCTTAATAGGCCCGTCCGCCTTCTTGTAACAAGAGAGTTCTTTATGGAGGGTCTCCAGACGGCTCTTCAGGGTTTCTTGCGGCAGGGGCTCTATGTCCTGGTCGGAGAAGTCCAGGGAGAGTTCCAGGAGGCAGAGGAGCTCGGCCAGGCGTCCCTGGGTCTCTTTTAAGGTGCGGGATATCCCGTCTCCTCCACCTGAGGCGCATCTTGCCGCCAGGCGGAGCTCTGCATCTGTCCTGGAGCGGATTATACGCAATACGGCCTCGGCCTGGGAGAGGTCTATCCTGCCGTTCAGGAAGGCCCTCTTGGTGAATTCCCCGGGTTCGGCCAGCCTCAGTGCCCTGCCCGATTTCCTGGCCCTGGAGAGGAGGCCTTCCAGGAGCATCTCTAGTAGTGGTGGACTGCCGATGGTGTGTACCTCTACCACGTCCTCCCTTGTGTAAGAGTGTGGTGCCCGCATGACGTACAGCAGGCAGGGGGCACAGGTGTCTTCCTCCACGAGGATCTTGCCTTTCAGGCAGGAGTACTTAAATTGGCTGTCAGCTATCGGCTTTTGACCCTCCGATGGGCGTTCGGGGGTAAAGAGTTCAAGGACAATCTGAAGGGCCTGCCCTCCGCTGAGTTTGAGTATGGCCCTCGGGGAATTACCTCCGGGACTGGCAAGGGCTACGATGGTGTCCATACTGCGTGCCTTAAGGGCTTGATTTCAAGCTGGCCAGCATCCTTTTTATGAGGAGCTGCTCCCCAACGCTCAGGATTGTACTGACAGTCCAGTAGAGTACCAACCCCGAGGGCATGTGGTAGAGGATAAAGGCGAAGAAGACAGGCATGAAACGCATGAGCTGTTGTTGCTGTACGGCCTTGGGGTCGGTGGATTTGGGCATCAGCCTCATCTGGAGGATACTGGCAACGGTCATAATTATGGGGAGGGCATTTATGCTATTTCCCAGGAAGGGCAGGGCGAAGGGCATTATATACATCTTATCAGGCTGAGAGAGGTCGTTTATCCATAGGAGGAAGGGTGCCTGCCGCATCTCAAAAGAGAGTTGGAGGGTGCGGAAGAGGGCATAAAAGATGGGCATCTGGAGTATGAGGGGGAGACAGCCGCTCATAGGGTTGACCCCGTGTTTCTTGAAGAGTTCCATCTGTTCCTGGGCCATCTTTTGCTTGTCCTTCTTATGTTTTTCTTTTAGCTGTTCCATGTGGGGCTGGAGTTGCTGCATCCTGTACATGGACATCTGACTCTTCCGCGTGAGGGGGAAGAGGATGACCTTCACGGAGAAGGTGAGTATGATGATGGCCACGCCGTAGTTGGGTATGACCCCGTAGAAGGCCTTCAGTACCTTCAGGAGGGCCTTACTGAGGGGGGTGAAGGCCCCGAAACCCAGGAGTTTTTCCAGGTTATAATCTTTAAGGATATCCTCCCTCTTGGGCCCTATAAAGAAGGTGTAGTCATGTCTCTCTGCCCCCTGGGCGGGGAGGGTGAAGGTGCTGGTGTGGAGGCTTACCCATAGATTGGCTTTTTTCTTGTCGTTGGACTCCTGGACTGCCTTAGAATCCACTGCCGAGACCAGGTTGCTGGAGAGGGGTCTTAGTATGGTGGCGAAGTATTTATTCATCCCCCCTGCCCAGGCTATGCCATGGGACTCGTTCCTTTCGGGGGATTTCAGGAGTTCTCCCAGGGACTTCTGTAGGAGCTTGACCCTATGCCCCCCGACGTCTACACCTACCACCGAGGCCATGTCTAACTCAGGGGTGCCTTCGGGACATATCTGGGTGGACGAGGCAATAGAGTATCTTACTGGTAGTTCGCCTTGGGTAAGGTTCTCCAGTACCACTTCAAGGTCTACGTGGTACTTCCCCTCCTGGAGGGAGACAATCTTGGTCAGCCTCAACTCGTTTCCCAGGGCGGTCTGGAAGACCACCCTCTTGGAGGTGACCTCAACTACCTGGTAGCGGTGCCTGGAGAGGTCGTATTTTTCCATCACCTCTTCTATTGTGAGGGGGGAGGGTGAGGTCTCCATGGGGCTTATGAAGCATAATTCATCATGTCCCTTGTAATCCTTGAACTTCTTTAACTCACCGTCCTTGAGGGCCGCGCCCTCGTTGGTCCAGACGGTTCTCAGGAGTTCGTTCTCCAGGACGATGTTATCCAACAGCCTCTCTTCCTGGGCAGGCAGTTGTGCCGCTGGCGTGGGGGGAGGGATTTTTGCCTCTTTCTTCTCTACGGATGGGACTGTGGGGGCCTTTACTCCAGGCCTTTCTGTAGGGGTGGGCTGTCCTTTTCTTTCTCCCGGGGGGTACATCCAGGGTAGAAAGAGGGCATAGTAAAGGAACATAATCAGGGAGCAAAGGGCCAGCCCTAGTAGTGCTTTTCTATCCACTGTTGCGTGTCCGCCTGGGTTCTTTTAGAAAAGAGTAAGACATTAAAGATATCGGAAAATTATACACCCAGGACCTTCCTGCTACAAGGGGAGGAAAAGCGGGGGGGACTGGGATTGCGAATTGGGGATTGTAAATTTTAATCCGCCTCAGGCGGACAAGCCTTCAATTTATAATCCCTTCTTCTCGGGCATTTCGGCCTCTTCCACGAGCATTATTGGGATGTCATCCTTGATTGGGTACCGCCTGCCGCACCGGGTGCAGACTATTTTTTCTCCTTCCAACTTTACCTCTGTCTTACAGAGGGGGCAGGCCAGTATTTCCAGGAGTTCTTTGTCTATCATCTGAGTCTCCCAGCCCTCGTAGTGGCAAGGCTTCCTTTGTTCATTTTACCCCTACGGTCTGTGGGCCTTGTTCCGGGAGGAGGAATTGTGCCCCCCGGGCTATTTCTATATCCGCAGAGGCAGCTTCCTGCTTTACCCTTGCCTTCAACAACCGCACCAGCTCTAACAGGGCCAGTAAGGCCCCTACTACCTCAATCCTCCTTCTCGGGGGAGGGGGGAGGAGTTCAATAAAACCGAAGACTCCCTGGTATCTGAGTCTTTCGGTGATATGGTCCATGTACTCTTCTACTGGTGTACCCTCCAGGGTAATGACGGCAGGCATCTCCAGGAGGGTCTCTTTGAGGAGGCGGGTATAAAGGCTCAAGAGTTCCCAGGGGTTAGCCTCTTCCAGGGACAAATTTTCTTCCTCCTGGTCTGGGGCGTATTCTGCTAAGGGCCTTACGGTTCTGGCAAACTTCTTTTCCCTTTCCTCCCTGAACCCTTCCAACTCGGAGGCGGCCTCCTTGAATTTCTTGTATTCCAGGAGCTGTTTGACCAGTTCCCACCTGGGGTCTTCCTCCTCCTCTTCGGGGGGTAACGGCAGGAGCATCTGGCTCTTGATGTGCATCAGGGTTGCGGCCATGACCAGGAAGTCACCTACCAGGGCGGGGTCTAATCTCTCCAGCGTTTCAAGGTAAGCCAGGTAATGTTCGGTAATCCTGGCTATCGGGATATCGTATATGTCCACCTCTTCCCTCTTGATGAGGTAAAGGAGCAGGTCTAGTGGACCATTGTATATCTCTAACTCTACTTTATATTCTGCTGTTTGGCTCATAAGATGCTAATGAAAAGACGGCTAAAGAAACGAATGGGTGGTCCCATAATGTTCCCCAGCACCGGCACCTGGAAGATAGACCCCATGGCCACCAGGCTCAAGAGGAGAAAAGGGCTATAACTGCTGAGATGGTCATATCCTGGTATCATACTCCTGGGGAGCAGCCCCCTGAGGATGTGCGACCCGTCAAGGGGATAAAGGGGTATGAGGTTGAAGAAGCAGAGGGAGAGGTTGATGACCAGGCCCAGTCTCAGGACGTCGTAGAAATAGCTATGTGGCGTAAGGAGATGAAATCTCAGGGAGAGTTTGAAAAAGAGGGCCAGGAGAAAGGCCGTAAGGAAATTGGATAAAGGGCCGCAGGCCGAGACGAACATATCGTCCCGAAGGGGATGCTTGAAGTTGGAGGTATTTACCGGGACGGGCCTTCCCCAGCCGAAGTAAGCCAGGAAGAGGCAGAGGGTACCGATGGGGTCCAGGTGGGCCATCGGATTAAGGGTTAAACGCCCTTCAAGCCTGGCAGTGGGGTCTCCCAGGCGGTTAGCCATCCAGGCATGGCTGAACTCATGTACGGTTATAGCAATCGCTATCGCAGGTAAGAGTATAAATAATCCCTGTAGGTCTATGGACGTCCCCTTTTCATAAGAATTGGGCAGATTCTACCAATTCATAAACGTCTTGTCAATCCCGTAGGCCAATTGAAAGGGCGGTAGAAAGAACCCAGTAAGGTATGTGGTTTAGGGTTCAGTACATGAGGTCTTAGGTCCTTCCCCAGGAGAGGCGAGCTCCTTGGGTATTAATCCTTGCTGGACGAGGTAGTGGGCCACCACCTCCGCAGCCACCTTGTGACCAAGTGCATTCCAGTGCCCATCACAGGGAATGAAGCAATAAGGAGACGAAAGGTTGTGCTCGTCCCGATATTTCCTGAAATGGGGTATCAGGGATAGAAACCTTATTCCGTTAGCCTTAGCAAAGGTTTCTAGCCTGTTGGCAATGTAATTGGGGTCAAAATTAGGGGGCGGGGACAAAGTAGTCTCCTCCTTTATGCTACGCAAGGGGTCATGGTCTAAAGAGATTTTTTCAGCCAGCACAACCAGCGCAAGTTTTGCCCCATCACCTTCTACCGTGTCCCTGAGTTTTAGCAGCAGCTCTTCTGTAATCTCCCAGGCCTCTTTCCACTCTGCCTGTTCAGGTTCCTGGAATGCGCCATAATCTATGGAAAGTGGTGGCCAATAGTATTGCCACCCCGCCTGGGAGCCAATAAGCCTGGCAGACTCTTTTTTTAACCTGTAAACCATCATCTTGTGCCTGAACTCAGCGGCTGCTCTTACGCACAACAGGTGTTTCTCCAGCTTCCATAGCCTGCTGCTAGGAGGAGAGGGTGTAGGAGGTTTGAATTCCAGGCTTCCATCCGCTAGCTTATGAAAGTGGGCCCTGGTGGAGAATCCTCCTTTGTAACGTCCTGTACTGGACTCCAGGATAAAAGAATTGTTTCTTACGTCGTTACTACAGAAGAAAAGCAGGACAATATCGGGCATGAAATCTCTTACTTTATAGGTATAGATTAAGAACTCCTGGGTGGTGCCGAAATCATCAACACCAAAGTTGAGGAACTCTACAGAGGGAAATTTTTGCTCCAGGAGCCTGTTGATAACCTCCTCATCTCTTATTTGAACGGCCTCCACAAAAGAATCGCCCAGAAGGGCCACTCTTAGGTTAGTTTTTTTAACTTCCCGCTCACGGTCTCTGAAACCAAGGGAATTCACATGCACCTGCTCTACACAGGAGCAATCAGTACTGGAGGTAAATGTTTGAGATGGACAAGGTAACCCTCCTATGTTGGGGTTGAAGATTAGCGTTTTATTCCCTATCTGCCAGCGGTTGGGTATAATCCTTAGCGCCCCTTCTATGACTGCTAAGGCCAGGAAGACACCGATGCAGAGGGTAAAGAGATTTGCCAGACTAAAATAGGAGCTTAGCCGCATTTCTTTAATCAGGCCTCCACTTCAGAAGAGTGGATATATAAAAGGGGCAACCCCCGTGAGTTCAACGAAGGCCAGGAGCAGTCCAAAAAGGATTATCACTATTACAAAAGGAATAAGCCAGTATTTCTTCCTGGCCATGAGAAATTGGACGAGCTCAGGAATTATCCCTAAGCGGGAAAAGAGCATCTTGAGTGTGTCTAAGAATCTTTCCATCTCCTATTTTTTTATCAGACAGTTGCCTAGAACCAGGAGGTCAAGTCCACTTCTTGTGAAAGTGTTGAAAGCGTCCTGTGGGGTACAAACAATGGGTTCTCCCTTCAGGTTGAAGGAGGTATTTAGAAGCAAGGGCACCCCTGTCAGGCTGGCGAACCTCTCTATAAGACCGTAATAGAGGGGATTTTGTTCCTTGAATACTATCTGGGGCCTCGCACTGCCATCCACATGGGTGATAGCGGACACCTGTTTCCTCTTTTCCTCCTTTACGGGGGTTACGTAGAGCATGAATCTTGCGGGAAAGTGTCTCTCTGCCTTTGGGAGCTCAAAGAAGTCTTCGGCTTTTTCTACCAGTACTGAAGGGGCGAAGGGCCTGAAGAGTTCACGGAATTTTATTTTGCTGTTAACAATGTTTTTCATCTCCTCTCTTCTGGGGTCTGCCAGGATGCTCCTATCTCCCAGGGCCCTGGGACCCCATTCCGTCCTGCCCTGGAACCATCCTAGCACCTTTCCCCGAGAGAGGGCTTCTGCTACCGTCTCCAGGAGTTCTTCCTCTCCAAAGGACTGGAAAGGTATATGGTTATCCTTCAAGAAAGTCTCTATCTCGGCCTGTCTGAACTCTGGCCCAAGATAGGCATGTTCCATAATGAATTGCCTCTTTTTACCCAGGAGGGAATGATACACATAAAGGGCGGCTCCTATGGCCCCTCCGGAGTCTCCCGCCGCAGGTTGTATGAATATATCGTCAAACTCGGACTCACGCAATAATCTCCCGTTGGCCACGCTGTTAAGGGCCACACCACCGGCCAGGCATAGCTTTTTCAGCCCTGTCTCCTTGTAAAGATAACGAACCATCTTTAAGAGGGTCTCTTCAAGGGCCTTCTGTATGCTGGCGGCTATATCAGCATAATGTTTGTCCACCACATCTCCGCCCGAGGCGGATTTCCCTCTAGGTTCTCCAAATAGTTTCACAAAATTGCCATTAAAGGTCTGGTCGGGGGAATAATGATAAGAAAAATACTGCATGTCCAGCCAGAAACTACCGTCGTCGGCAACCCTTAGGAGTTTATAGACCTTGTCCAGGTATCTAGGTTCCCCATACGGGGCCATCCCCATCACCTTGTATTCCCCCTCATTCACCTCAAATCCCAGGAAGGCGGTAAAGGTACTGTAAAGGAGGCCAAGGGAGTGAGGGAATCGCATCTCTTTCAGGAGTTTTATCTCAACATCCTTGCCTATGCCCAGTGTGGTGGTCGTCCATTCCCCTACCCCATCGGCCGTAAGTATGGCCGCCTCCTGGAAAGGGGAGCAAAAAAAAGCACTGGCCGCATGGGAAAGATGGTGTTCAACGAATAATACCTCTTTCTGATACTTTAGCTTCCTTTGGATAAGCTCTTTTACCCAGAGCTTCTCCTTCAGCATGTTTAGCATAGCCTCCCTGAAGAAGCGGTAGGAGGAGGGAAAGGTACCAAAGCTGGTCATCAGTATTCTTTCAAACTTAAGGAAGGGTTTCTCGTAGAATACTACATAATCCACGTCGTTAATAGAGACGCCTTCCTGGGCCAGGCAGTACTCTATGGCCTTCGTTGGGAAGCCATTATCGTGTTTTATCCTGGAGAGCCTTTCTTCCTCTACGGCGGCTACCACCCTGCCATCTTTTATTAGAGCGGCCGCTGAATCGTGGTAATAGGCAGAGATACCCAGTATGTACATGCCTGGCCCTAATATTGTCTTGTCAAATCTGTCAAGGTTGGGGGGTTCTCCTGTGGTGTCCTTTCTTCCCAGTACGTTGCACCATAAACAGGGCTAGTATTTAAGGGATTGTACTTTAGTAGTCTGAACATAGCACCTATAGGAGCAAGTAGAGTAAAATAAATCAGGCTTAAGAAGACCCTCCCCTGGAAGGTGACGGCATAGCCAGAAATCTGCCACCATTTGCTCCATAAGTTCTTAAGCCACACAATTATCAATTTACTAGATTCTGAAGAAAATAACAAGACTTGGGTTTCATCTGCCTTTGGTGTGAAGGTGGGCATTGAAAGGCCCGTAACAATGATTTATACTTGTCAACCGCATCTCAGGACATCTGCCTTTTGTCTCTTTGATAACACCTGGTTGGGGTGGAGGAGGTTTAGAAATGGGTTTACCACAGGGTATTCTGTCTGGAGTAGTGGTAATACAAATTACAGATTGTAAATTACAAATTTGGAATCTGTAATTTGAAATTTGTAATTCATGTTTTCGGGTAGGCTATGTTTGTACGTATGGTAAAGACTAAGACGGGGAGAAAGACCCACTGCTATCTCAGGGTGGTGGAGAGTTACCGTTCCAACGGCAGGGTAAAGCAGAGGGTGTTGTGGAATATGGGTAAGTGGGAAAGGGTACGTCCCGGCCTTACCGGTTTGGTCAAGTCTCTGAGCAGGTTCTCAGGGAAACAATTTTTAACCGTAGGAGAGATAAAGACCAGGTGGGTAAAGGAGTATGGAAATATCCTCCTCTTAAAACACTTATGGGAAGGGGCAGGGTTTAGAAAAGTCCTGGAGTCTGGTTTGGGGCCGAGGGCGAGTTGTATAATGGCCATGGTCTTCCATAAGTTGTGTCGGCCTGTCGCATACACCGGTGGTTCTGCCACCCTCTCAGGCTGGTTAGAGAGGGTATATCTCCCGGAGGCGGAGAGGTTGGTAAGGCTGGGCCAGGGGAGGTTGAGGAAGGTACTGCTAAATAGTATGGACTCTCTGGGCAGGCTGGAATGGCCAGGTAGGGGCGGGCCGCCTAAGGCTGGCAGTCGCCCCTACTGTGTCGTAGATATAAACCCAGTAT
Source organism: Candidatus Brocadiaceae bacterium (assembly GCA_030018855.1). Taxonomy (GTDB): domain Bacteria; phylum Planctomycetota; class Brocadiia; order Brocadiales; family Bathyanammoxibiaceae; genus 2-12-FULL-52-36. The sequence continues at coordinate 4,153 of JASEHG010000031.1, read as the reverse complement.
CCTCCAGAGGAAAGGTGTATCCGCCTCAGGCGGATGGATACCTGGTAACCCTCCCCCTGGGTAGCAATGGCATGACGGGGTGCAAGGTTTATGCAAGGAAAGTGGTAGGGGCACGGCGTGTCCGCCTAGGCGGATCTGCCTCAGGCATGACCATGCCCCTGCAGATTCTCCAGGAACTAAAGGATACCAAAGGGGTTCTCGTTGCACGGCACTCTACCCTCGGAAGGGACGGGGTGGCCTTTATGGATAAGGAATCCATCCCCTACCTGGCCTTTCTGAGAGAGGGGCGGAAGATCCGCCGCAGGTACAGGAGGAGGTACCTTACTTTCAAGTACTACAACCAAAAGGTCTGTCTAAGGACAAACATTGCCAGGAAGACCACCCCCTACAAGGCCAGAAGGGCCTTTAGAGGCCTTCTGGAAACGGAGGCGGCCCTTGGGCGGCTCGCTAGGCCCCCCTTTGTACCACCCAGGGGTGCTTACTTGAAGGGTTACATCCTTGTATCTATACTGGCACACCTGTTGGACAAGCTGCTCCAGAAAGGGCTCCCGAGGGCGTCAGCAACACAGGCGACGAAGACGGCCGAGATACTGGATACGCTAAAAGAGGTCAGGGTGGTAAGTAGCCTATTAGCAGGGAAGAGGCGGGATTATCTGACAGGTATGACCCGTGCGAGGCGTACCTTGCTAAAGGTCTTTGGTATAAAGAGACGGACAACCGGCCATTCCAGTAGGGGCGTATTGTTCGCCACGGCGAATCTGCCTAAGGCACGGCAATACGCCCCTACTGCTGAAACCCCAGGACTATAAGATGCTACACCTTTTCCTGGCCATTTTGACCTTAGGTGTTGCGGCCTTCTTGTATTTTCATGGCAAGATAGGGATGAGCCTCTTCTTTTTATTTGCCTTCTACGGGCTGGGTATATGGGTTGCAACGGATGTCTTTTTCCTTCAGCACAAGGTAATATTTTTTCTACTAACGGGGATACTGGTGTTCTTCCCCCTTTCGCTCTTGTTAGCCTTTTTTATGGACGTAAGATATGGGTGGTTCTGTTTTGATATGTCTTACTCCTGGGCCTTTGTCTGGGGCTTTGCCTTTATATTTCTAGGGATAAATCTGGCAGGTAAGACCATAGCATATTTCGTGGGGATGAACGTTGAGTAATAAGAAGATATTTATCAGTGCAGGTGAGGCCTCCGGGGACCTGCATGGGGCCAACCTTATCAAGGGGATATTGGAGCGGGCGCCCGGGGTAGAAATCCATGGACTGGGCAGGCAGAGGATGGTAGAGACGGGGCTGCACTGTCTCCATTCTATGGATAACCACTCTGTTATGTGGGCAGAGACCTTGACCAGGATACCCGCCCTCTGGGGTGTGTACAAGGATTGTGTGAGGTTTTTCCAATCCCATAGGCCACAGGCGGTAGTCCTTATTGATTATGCAGGGTTTAACCTATACCTCGCTCAGGCCGCACGCAGGTTAGGTATCCCGGTGGTATATTACATCTGTCCACAACTCTGGGCCCATGGGGCCTGGAGGGTGAAGAAACTAAAGAGGTTGGTTAGTAAGGTGCTGGTTATCTATCCCTTTGAGGAGGGGTTTTATACCAGGGCAGGCATCCCTGTACGCTACGTGGGCCATCCCCTTTTTGACGAACTGGCAAAGAGGGAGGTAGATGCCGGACTGGTGGGCAAGCTCAGCTCAGGAGGGAAAGGCCCTTTAATCTCCATACTCCCGGGCAGTCGCTCCCAGGAGATAAAGAAGCTCCTGCCCATCTTCCTCAAGGCCGCAGGGCTTATCAAGGAGGGACTCCCAGAAAGCCGCTTCCTCATCTCTTGCGGGTATATAGACCACCTCCCGCTTATCCATACTATGGTGAAGAGGTACGACCTGGCCGCAGAGATTGTAGTAGGCTCCCTGGGCGAGATTATTGAGGCCTCTACCTTATGCCTGACTGCCTCTGGCACGGTTACCCTGGAGGTGGCCTATCACCAAAAACCCATGATTGTTGCCTACAGGGTCACACCCTTCGCCTATTTTGTGGCCAGACCCTATATGGATACCCCTTTTCTGTGCCTTGTTAATACTGTGGCGGAGAGGTCCCTTGTACCAGAAAAATTTATGTACAGAGACGACTACCCCTGGGTTGCACAACAGGCCCTGGGATTACTTATCGGAGAGGAAAAAAGGGCTGGGGTAGTGCAAGGACTTTCTAGCATTATGGAGGATTTTGCCCGACCAGGGGCTTCGGCCCTGGCAGCACGGGAGATATTGGGGATGATACAGCGTTAAAATCCAAATTGTCCACCTGAGGTGGACTCAACGTCAAATCATTTGGATCTTTCTACCTCTGTAGCTTACTTTTCATCCTCTTCTTCAAAAATATCGGCTACCTCTTCTTCAAGCTCCACAAGTATCTTCTTTAGAGAATCTATGGCATGCCTTAATTCTTCCTCTTCCGTTAAATGTCTTGGTGCCTCTACAGCCATCTTTTCAGCCTCACCTGGGCTGTAGCTGAACCGTGGCCCCACCCATACCAGCCACAAGAGCAGACATCCCGCGGTTACCGCCGAAAGGGTAAAAGGGAGCCCCATCCTTACAAATTCCTGTACGGGCACAACAATACCCCTACTGCGTAACATACCCACAGCCACTACATTAGCGGAGGCCCCAAAGGGGGAGATATTACCTCCCAGACACGCACCTAAAAGGAGGCCAAACATCAATAGAATGGAAGGGCCATGTACATCCTGGGCTACTTTATCAACTACGGGGAGCATTATCATCACGTAGGGTATGTTATCAATAAAGGCCGAGAAGACCACCGAGAGCAATATTATGGTGAGGTATGCCCGCAGGAGGTTTCCGCCAGAGACCCTCTCTACAAGGCGGGTTATTGTGTCAATCCAGCCTGTATGGTAGAGCCCCCCTACGAGGACGAAGACTCCCAGGAGGAAGAGCCCCGTATCCCAATCCAGTCCCTTTATAAATTCCCTTGCCCTGCCCCTCCACTTAAATCTATAAAGCATCAGTCCTGCTAGACCGAAGGTCATGCAGATGGAGCCGTTCCTGTAAGGGAAGTCTGTCTTCCAGAAGGAGGCCAAAGCCAGGCTAAAGATAAGCCCCCCAAGGAGCCCAACAGGCGCCCAGGAACGTACCCTTTCTACTTGTATAGACACTTCGGGTTTACGGAACACCCTGAAGAAGAAATAAAGTACGGGCAGGGTGGCTACTGCCCCCGCCTGGACGGCAAAAAATATACTTGGTCTCCCGGCATGAAAGAAGAAGTCGTTGAAGGTCAGTTTTGCGTAGCCAGCTAGTATCATACTGGGGGAGTCACCTATAAGGGTGCCCGTCCCCTGCAGATTGGAGGAGATAGCCAGGGCTATCAATAATTTCGTGGGTGGTATCTTTAACCTCTCGGTTATACTCAGGGCTATAGGGGCCACGATAAGCACAGTGGCTACATTCTCTAGAAAAATGGATAAAAAACTTGCCAGCCCGCATAACGAGAGCATAGCTAAGGAAGATATTTTGACCCTGTTGACGATATGTTCTGCCAGGTAAGAGGGTAGTCGGGAGAAGATGAGGAGTTCTGCAATAATCATCACCCCCGTAAAGACCATCATTACATTCCAATTTATGGACGCCAGGGCATACCAGGGACCGAGCACCAGGAGTGTAAGAAAGAGTGCCCCTGCACAGGCACACCAGCTCCTCCATCTAGGGAAGAAAACAAATCCAGCATAACAGGCCAAGAATATTCCCAGAGAGAGGTAGCTTTTCATTATTTAGATTGAGGCAGTCTATTTACAATTTTGTTGAATTTATTATAATTTTGGGCATGCACCTATTACAAGCCATAGTAGCAGGCCTGGTCATCATGATACTGGTGCTGGGCTTCTTTGCCTTCCACGTCCTGTTTCGCCGTTACGTCTGGCCAGAGACTTATAGAAAGGCAGAAGAGGAAATGCAAAGCACGAAGAAGGTTCAAAAAAAGTTCAACCTCCCAAGGACAAAGACTAAGGATTAGCTAACCTTCGGCCTCCTACCAGCCTCTAGGCAGCCCTGTCCGCCAAAGGTTGAAAATCCGCCATCCCTTCGGCTCCGCTCAGGGCAAGCTTTTGGGCGGGCGAATCTGCCTCAAGCGCG
>JASEHG010000319.1 GCA_030018855.1 Candidatus Brocadiaceae bacterium | reverse complement strand
CGAAGGAATGACATTTCGTAGGGTTTTTCAGAGGTCTCCTGAAATTGTGCCTTTCGGATTTGGTCTTGCCAAGTATATAAAAACGGCCTAGAATACCCAACGTTCGCCGAAAGACCAACTAGCCGTTTGCCAGATTAGGACAACTATATGGGCACATTTCGTGTTGCCATTGAGGTTAGTGACCCCCTGGGTAGACAGTGGGAGACTGTGGATGCCCTTGTGGACACCGGCGCTACTTACACCTGGCTGCCCCGGTCATTAATTGAGCGCCTTGGGCTTGTTCCAGCCTTCAAATTCCCTTTCGTTCTGGCCGATGGGCGACGGATAGAAAGAGAAATGGCAGAGACCCGTGTGCGTCTGGATGGGCAGACCCGCACCACTCTTGTGGTCTTTGGAGATGAAGGTACAGAACCACTTTTGGGGGCCTATACACTGGAGGGTTTTGGTCTAGCCCCTGACCCTGTGAACCGACGGCTCGTCTCAGTACCGGGGCTCTTGATGACATTCATAGCTTAGCCACACTACCCGAAGACATGCAGAGGGTCTTAAACTCCTCAGGGGGAGGCAACGGGGGAGAAAATAGAATATAGAATGCAGTTTCGTAGGGTGCGTGTAACGCACCATTTATTAGGTCGGACGGTGCATCTTGGAGAGGAAAAAGACAGTAGGCACTAAACACTAGGCACTATGCACTATGCAGTAAACAAGTTTTTTTTAGTTCTTAGTGCCTAGTCCTTAGTGCTTAGTCCTTAGTATCTAGTCAGGACTATGTCTGCGTAGTTGCCCTCCACCTCGCCGTGGGTGCGGTCGGTGTTGGTCTGTATCCCAACGGCATAGACCCTGTCGGGTACCTCCCCAAACTCTATAAGGTAGTCCTGGGGATGGTTGACCTTGTGCTGGAACCACTGGCCTACCCCTTCGGGCCCGCCTTGTACCACAATTATCCTGAACCTCTCATCACAGGGGCTTGTGTAACGTTCGCCGGCCGTAACGTTGGACCCCCATACGTAGATTAGCCCCCTGATATGATGAGTGATGCCCATAAACGTCTTTGCGTATACTATACAGACGGCCGCAGGGTAATCATCCCCTCCCTCCTCCTTCTCCCTGCTCTGGGGTAGGACGTTAGAGACCTTCCAACTCCACCCCAACAGGGGGTACTGATTGGCCTTTCTTTCCACCTTCCTCAAGAGGACGAGACCGTCATCCGCCGTCTTGACCTGGAGGATACGTTTGCCCTCAAGCTCCAGTACCCTGGGTTGGGCCTTCTTGAGTATCTTTCTACATATCCCCGGATGGACCTCCCACCCTATCGGCCCGCCCTTAGCCAGCTCCTCATCGGTAAAGGCAGTGATAGGGAGGGTCTCGTCTACAGGTTTTATCTCCGAAGCGGTAGCACCACCGGGGATGCAGGCAGTTGCGCAGACACAAAGAAAGACAAGGAATAAGAGATGCCTTTTCATGGTTACCTTTATTGGATTGGCCCTTGCCACCTTAGTCGGGAATGGCCCTTGCCACCCTCTGGATTCTAAAAACACAGAATACAGGATTCAGGACATGGAATCAAGGAGGCAGATTCTGAATTTGAGACCTCTGCGAAAGTAGCAACCAAAATCCCCTCCCCCATCAAGGGGGAG
>JASEHG010000318.1 GCA_030018855.1 Candidatus Brocadiaceae bacterium | reverse complement strand
TAGACGTGCCAAATAATCACCCTCCCCCTACCCCCTCCCCTCAAGGGAGGGGGAAAATTAGAGGCATTCACTGACTTTTGCAGAGCTCTCAGGTAGTGTAATTAAGCCTTTTTCCGAGACCTCTATGTATGTACTCTATGGAATTCTCTTTTTGGGCCTCTTGTTTTATTTTACTGAAGCGGCCTTCGGGGAGGTGGATGGCAAAAAGGTCTTTGATGCCAATTGCAAGAAATGTCACGGCGAGTTCGGTAGACCGACAGAACGGGGTAAAAGCCTGAGTGCCCCTGACTTTACGAATAGAATCTGGCAATTGTCCAGGACGGACGAGCAGATTATCCAGGCCATTACCAATGGCAAGGGGAGGATGCCCAGCTGGAAGGGCGAGCTCACCCAGGAGGAGATTAATGCAGTGGCCAGGTGGGTCAGAATCCTGGGGCCAAAAACTAGGGGCTAGGGTTTAGGGGGTAGGGAGTAGGGAGTAGAGGAGAAGATTGCTATCCCCTACTCCCTACACCCTAGCCCCTAGCTTACGCCCTCGGATGGGCCAGACGGTAGACCTGTCGCAGGCGTTCAGTGGTAACGTGGGTGTAAATCTGGGTGGAGGATAGGGAGGCATGGCCCAACATCTCCTGGACTGCCCGGAGGTCTGCACCCCTATCCAACAGGTGGGTTGCAAAACTGTGCCTCAGGGTATGGGGGGAGGGGCGTTGTCTTATCCCCGAGAGCCTCATATATTTCTCCAGTATCCTTGCCACGCTGCGGGTGGTAAGGCGACCGCCTGTTTTATTTAGAAATAGCGCCTTATTGTCCTTTTGTGCCCCCGCTCCCTGTTCCCTATCCCCTCTCCCCTGTCCCCTGTTACTGATGGCCAGATATACCTTTACGGCCTCTAAGGCATGGCCTCCTATGGGTACTATCCTCTCCTTTTTCCCCTTGCCTCTCACCTTCACGAGCTCACTGAACGTGTCAATATCTGCCACATCCAGACCGACCAATTCACTGACCCTTATGCCCGTGCTGTAGAGGGTTTCCAGGATGGCCCTGTCCCTATGGCCATTTGGACTGTCCTCGTCAATGGCACTAAGGATGGACTCTACTTCCTGGAGACTAAGGAACTTGGGTAAGGTCTTGTGCCTTTTCGGGGAGCGGAGGACCGTGGCAGGGTTAGTTCCTATAATCCCTTCCCTGAAGAGGAACTTGTAGAAGCTTCTCAGGCTGGCCAGCTTCCTGGAGAGGGTGGTAGCCTTGTAGTCCTTTCCTCTCAAATGGACCAGGAATTTTCTTAGATTGAGGGGAGTTACCTGTTGCGGGCCATCACAGCCCAACTCCCGCAGGAATTCAAGATGCTGGAGTAAATCCCTCCGGTAGGCCCTCAGCGTGTGACTGGAACAGTTAGTCCCGTGTTCCAGCCGCCGCATGAACTTGTCCAGATACTTCTGCAAACCCAGTCTGCTTTCAAGTCTCGGCCTTCAGCTATCAGTTTATCGCCAGGCCGATACGACTGGCCACCCTTTTAGTAGAGATATTACAAGGTATGGGGAATAAGGTCAAGCCCTTCTATTGGAAAATAGGGATTAGGGACTGGGGGGTAGGGGGTAGGGAGTAGGGAGTAGGGAGTAGGGAGTAGGGAGTAGGGAGTAGGGAGTAGGG
>JASEHG010000317.1 GCA_030018855.1 Candidatus Brocadiaceae bacterium | reverse complement strand
CCATAGATGGGGGCTTTATGGAGGTCAAGCAGAATCGGGCGGTGGTTCTAACCGAATCGGCCAGCTTGTAGGGGCAGACCTGTGTGTCTGCCCTATGTAGGGGCAGACCTGCCCTGTACCAGAACGGTACAGGGCCTGTGTGTCTGCCCTATGTATGTCAACAGAAATAAACGAGGGCGAACACCCGCCTCAGGCGGGGGAAGGATAGTCTCCCCTCTAACACCTCCCTAACCCTCCTTAATAGGAGGGAAAGTTGAAAATCCTGAAAGTCCGCCTTTTGTTGGGAGGACGCCATCCTTTGGGCGGAAGGGGCTGGGGGCGTGTCTCCCCTCTAGAAAGTTGAAAATCCGCCATATTTCTGGCGGGAGGGGACTAAAGGGTGTGTACCTCCCCCATCCCTTCGCTCCGCTCAGGGTGACAAAAATCGCACCTATCCGTCATTCTGAGCGAAGCGAAGAATCTAGGGGTACTGGGGTCATTTAATACTCACCGTAGAAGGAGAAACATCCTCAAAGGAAATAGCGGTGTTCAAGATAGATTCATTTCCAAGTTTTTTGCCTACCGCTATTGGGATTGTAATTGAAAAATTAGTACCTGGTTCTTTACTACCTTTGTATGGGGAAAACGTAAGCGAAGCTATTGAAGGTGTTTGTGGTGGGCAGGTTAGGCAATTTCCCTGGGAAAACCTGCCCGGGTAGGACACACTAGACTGGGCGAAACCTATTCCACTAGCAGATTTAATAAAAGCTCTATTACCCAAATCATCAATGACAAAGACCTTTTCTCTTCCTGGCAAAGCTGGAACCTCTACCCCTTCGGCATCTATTATTACCAGGAGATCTTCCTCGGTCTTGTTTAAGAAACTTAAGTTAACCACAATTGCATCGCTGGACACCCGTAATGACTTTAATTCTACACGAAGCATAGGAAAATCTCTATAGGGTTTTTCTTCAGGTTTTGCTTCAGTTTTTTCTTTTTTAGTAATCTGACCCTCCTGAGACCCTGCAACAACGTCCTTCGTGAACTGTGCCGTATGAACAAACCACTGGGAAAAAATAAATAGGATCAAATAATAGTTAATATAGTGAACTTTTTTCATTGTAGACTTCCCCTTTCTTTTTGATGTCCGATTAGTGGGTAGGGTGCGTTGCAAAATGCACCAATCCGCCTCAGGCGGATTCGTTTCTTTTAGGTCTTACGACCCACTCCGTGTCAAAAGATTATGGAATATGGTGCGTCACGACGCACCCTACACTACTGTGTGTATGCCCTCTGTACTGCCTAACCTCTTTCCGACCGTTTACCCAGGTTCTCAGCCATCTGTCGGGTGTTCATCTCAATATCTTGCATGAGTTGATTCATCCTGACCTGAATTAATAAAACGAAGGCAAAGATTGCCAGGACAAGACTCACAGGGAGAAAAAATAGTAGTGGTGGTAACACAATCCCTATTATACCCAATATAAAAAATAATATTGAGAAGCCCAGCATAACGTAGCAGAAAATGCTGATAATAACAAAAGAGACCCGCAGGACTGGATACTTTGGGCGGATACCTTCTTCTACCCCTTTTTCCTTCATAGTAATTCCTCCAATCTCTTCCGTGATGTGGTTGATGAGTTTGTAGCGTGCCAGCTTGTCTGGCACGTACAGGCGTGCGACACA
>JASEHG010000316.1 GCA_030018855.1 Candidatus Brocadiaceae bacterium | reverse complement strand
CAGTTATTGCCCGTCAAATAGCATTTATGATAATGAGGGACAACAGACCTTTAAGATAAAAGAGAGACCGGTAGCGGTAGTAGACCCGGAGCGGTGTAGTGGGTGTAACCGTTGTGTGGACGTCTGCCCCGCTGGCTGTCTGGAGATGGTGGATGAGGAGCCTGGGACCATTTACAAGGTTGCCAGGAACGTACGTACAAAGGATTGTGTGGCCTGTAGGATGTGTGAGATGGTCTGTGGAGATAAGGAGGCCATCAGGGTACTTTGGCCTGATGGAGGGCGTTGTCGTTCCCTTAACAGGGCGACCCCCCAAGAGGTTGCTGCCTAGTATTTGTTGAAAATCCGCCTCAGGCGGGCTACAGTAGTTCTGCACCCGGAGGGAAACTGATGCTAGCAAGGGTTTTGACAGGTATGGCGCTGGGGATGTGGGTTGTTACTTATGCCTGCCTCGCCCATGCCTATGAGGTTATAGACGTAAAGGATGGAGGTGTTATCGCCGGAGTGATAAAGGCATCCGGGGATATAGCTGGGGCGGAGGAGCTACTGATTGATAAAGACCCTGAGGTGTGCGGCAAGCACCTGCCTAGGCTCTCCGAAAAGATAATTGTGGACAAAGGCACAAAGGGTGTAAAAAATGCCGTAGTATATCTAACGGGTGTAGCCAAGGGAAAGGCCTTTGCAGGCCCCAATGCTGGGGCGGCTGACCCCCATGGCCATGGTGGTACAGGGGAAGTGCCGGTCTCAAGTGGAGGAGAATATGCCCTGGACCAGAAGGAGTGCGGTTTCATACCTCACGTGCAGGTCATCCCCGCTGGAGGCGAAGTGGAGCTGAGGAACGGCGACCCTTTAATGCACAACCTCCACTCTTACTCTATGAAGAATAGCAGTTTTAATGAGAGCATTCCGGGTGATGGGAAACCAGTGCACAAGAAATTTGATTACCCTGAGGTGATAAAGGTAGGGTGTGACGTCCACAAGTGGATGAACGCATGGATAGTGGTGAGGGATAACCCTTACTGCGCAGTAACTGCGGCGGATGGGGGCTTCACGATTGCAGATGTCCCCCCTGGGACCTACAAGCTGAACGTCTGGCATGAGGCGGCCAGTAAAGAGGATTTGAAGAAACTGACCAAGGATGTCACTATAGAGGCCAAGAAGGAGGTCAAGGTAGAGCTGGAAGTAGCCTTGAAATAATCTGCCTGAGGCGGATAAAGGATTATCCAGCCCGTTTTGCGTCTTCACCAAGGTTCTGCCCGCTTAAGGACTACAACGAAGACGCCTGTAGGGCTGGCTTGAAGGGCCTTCTGTAAAGGAGGCCTTTTTTATTTCCAGGGTCTACCGTAACATAGAACTGGGGCTCTGTCCCCAGTTAACAAGTAGACAGTAGACAGAATCTACCCCCCGAAAGTTAGTAGCGTTTTTTGGCCAAACAGCTTTTATCCGTCTCATCTAGGCTGGACTCACACCATAAAAGTTCGGGATTGACAGTTGTCTCCCCTACCTCTCAATGGGTATAATGGTGCTGTCTCAGGGGACTAAGGGTTAGCAAGAAAAGAGAATTCAGGATTCAGTAGTCAGAATACAGGCAGTTGGAAGTATGCATTCGGAATTACGAATTCTGTATTCCCCATTCCCTGGCCCTGTGAACCACGTGGGGTTCACAGCCACGG
>JASEHG010000315.1 GCA_030018855.1 Candidatus Brocadiaceae bacterium | reverse complement strand
AACTTATTGGTATATTGGATAGCCGCAGGGTCATACCGGTGTTGAACAAGATTGACCTAGCAGGGCATCCGCCTCAGGCGGACAACGTGCCCCTACAATTATTTTCCATACCTCCCTGCGAGGTCTCGGCCCTGGAAGGAAAGGGACTGGATGACCTGAAGAAGAGGCTCATCGGCGAATTCCTCCCCGAGATAGAGAAAGGCCCCCACCGCCCCATCGTCTTCACACATAGACAGAGAGGGCTTCTGGTAGAGGCCCTTAATATAGCCAGGGAATTACCCAGGGATATAATTGATTGCTTTACTGCCAGCGAGGTTTTAGAGAGGCTGGATACCCTGGAGGGACTCTTTTATAATGTCCTAAAGGGCCAGACATAGTGCGTTTTGAAGCACTGCGTACCAAAGAAGTGATGTGGGCACATCTCTTATTAAGTGGCCTAATACTTTATGGAGTTACTTCTGAAATCTTATTAGCCCAGGCCCTTAACAATAAAGGCTACCTTGTGGACATAAAATGCTCTAAGTGCCACACTCTGCGGCGCGTATTCATCATGTGCAAGTCGGAGAGTGAATGGAGGGTTACAATAGAAAAGATGATGAACAAGAACCAGGAGTGGATTCAGCCCGCTGAGGCAGAGCAGATTCTTAAGGAGATACTGATATCACGAGCCGAGCGTGTTCACGCAATGTGTCAGGAAAGAAAGGACTACGAAGATGCACGCTTTTTATTTGTAGACCGCTGTACTCTTTGCCACAACATAAACCGTATACTGTACCAGGATAAGACACCGGAGGAATGGAAAGAAACGGTGGAGCGGATGTGCACAGAGGCTATGGGCTATATAACCAGTGAGGACTCCGAGAGGATAGCCCGCTTCCTTTTGGAAAGGGCAGAAATACTGAGAGAAGATGCCGGGAGTAAACTATTCTTGGACAAGTGTATGAACTGCCATCCTGGGGAACAAATCTTACTGGAGACGCATAACCGCAAAGAGTGGAGAAAGATATTACGTAACTGTAGCGAAATAGCCGCTAAGACTTTCAAAACCAGCTGGTTACACCCTTACGAGGTTGAGCTTATAGTGGATATACTAGTGAAGACCCAGGGTTTTTCTGTCCAGAACAATTAGTAAAACACTCAATGGATAAAGGTCAGTCTGTAGGGTGCGTCCGGACATGCCCTGCGTTTTTAAAGGGTGTAGTCTTAGGCGATGTAAGATACGGGGGTAGGTATCTGTTATCGTCTCTCTTCCCATTTATCTTGTAGTCTCTGATATTCCTCCTTCAGGTATTCCTTCTGTCCCTCTGTAAGAGATTTATAATCGTCGTCCCGTAAAGTGGGCAAAGAATCCTTCTTAAAAGGTTGTGCCCTGGCAGGAGTACCGATGTATGTCCCTTCCCTGAATTTGATAATGTCCATCTGGAATAACAGGATACAGGACAATATCCATATAGCCGTTGCTACAGCGAGCCCACGGTTAACACCCTTTAGCCATTTGGAGAATCCAAAGGCCATCCCAAGCCACGTAGAGATGAAGAGTGTAAACACTAACCCGTAACTCGCATGATAAACAACGCCACCAAACATGGTAGACGCCGGGGCAATAGAATAGGAATTCATAATTGAAATAACACAACCGGTCACAAAGACACAGGGAGGTACGATGGAAAAAAC
>JASEHG010000314.1 GCA_030018855.1 Candidatus Brocadiaceae bacterium | reverse complement strand
TATAATGTAGGGGCGGGTTTTAAACCCGCCCCTACACCTCTATATACACTACAATTATTTCTCCAGACGCCTGAAACTGGAGACTTCAATTGTCTCCTTTTCTTTAAACCATCTTCCCTTAATCTCTAACCTTGCGCCGTGATATTCCTCATTTTTAACCAGAGGGAGGCCCTGCTGATTCAGTTTATAGCTGAGCCCTTTACTCTTGAGTTCCTCTATCTCTCTACCTTCCGCATCCACAGCCTTTTCTACGGAGAAGACACAGGTGTATCCAAAGATACTGCACTTGGCCCCAGGGTCAGGAGGTTTTGCCTCTCCGCAGGCCTGACAGTTATTTAGGCCCGTAAGTGTGACCTCTTTACCTGCCTCTATTGCGGTGTTACCACCTTCGCTCCCAAGGGCTACCTCCGCCCGGACATAGAGGGATAAACAAAACAATGCTATAAAAAGGCATGTCCACCCTTGATGGATTGACGTAACCCTACTGGCGCTTACCATGGAATCCCTCCCTGCAAAAGACTACAAAACATCGTCATTTTATCTACAGCACAGAATGCTTTCAATGGTAATAATTTCTTATTGCAAAGAGATATAAATTTTACTAATATTTGTGCAAGTGGGGTGGCAGGTCTCAGAATAAGCTGGGAGGGTATTATATGGTTACGAGGTGTATTCTTGTGGGCCTGCTAGTGATGACCATGTCGGCAGGGTGTGCTGTAAATAAGGCCAGTACAGTTCAAAAGGGGGCTGCTATTGGAGCGGTAGGCGGGGCGGCCGTAGGGGCAGGAGCAGGGCTGTTGGTGGGTGCGCCAGGATTAGGGGCTGCGGCGGGGAGTGCTGCTGGCGCTACTGTCGGGGCCCTCGTGGGTGACGTTATTGCAAGAAGAGATGACGAAAAGCAAGAGAGGGTAGAGACACAAAAGCAGTTGTCAGAGGCACAAGAAACGGCAAGGAGGTAAAACTAGTAGATAGCAAACAGTAGACAGGTAGAAAATATTTTTCCCTGGCTACTGTCTACTGACTACTGTCTACCGGGGTCTGTTCCAGGGGCAGGAAGGTATCTTGTCCACCAGTGGGGTCAAGGAGCCTGAGGACGTCGTTGTTAATCTTTTCTATCTCCTCTTCAGTAAGATTAGAATTGTAGACTTGATAGGTCTTATCTTCCTCTGGACTATATAAACACACGAAATCCCCTTGTTCGTCCTTGCCCTGTTCCTTCAACTTCAACAGCTTCTTCCTGAGGAGGAACAGGCCCAGGACGTATTGCATATTCTTTGCCCATAGTTCCGTCACCCCCTGGAGCCTTGAAAAGAGGTTTAGTATCACGGCATTGTCCACTATCCTGCGCCTGGGTTCCTCTTTCTTAGGTATCCTGGTCTTCCAGAATGAAAAGAACTCTTCGTCCGCCTTAGGCGGATGCCCCTTTTTGTCCGTAGTGGCCGATTCGGCCGGATTGCTCACGGCCGTAGCCTCGCCACTCCAACACCCCAGGCAGAAGTCTTTCCTCAGGAGACACTCGGTCTCCAGGCAGAGGGTGGAGAAAAAGAATTCCTCTTCCTGAAAGACCCGCTCGCAGGACGTGCACCGGCCAGAACCTTTGGAGACGTTCCATTCCATTTAATTTTAACTGCAGGGGCAATTCATGTTGAAAATCCTGAAAGTCCGCCTCAGGAGGACGCCTCAGGC
>JASEHG010000313.1 GCA_030018855.1 Candidatus Brocadiaceae bacterium | reverse complement strand
GCCATAGCACGTGCAATACCCGCCCTCTTCCTCATCCCCCCGCTGAGTTCGGACGGCAGATACCCCTCATACCCACGGAGGCCCACCATATTTAGTTTCATGCGTACCAGGAAATCAATTGTCTCCCTGGGTAGAGACGTATATTCTTGTAATGGTAGTGCAATGTTTTCGGCAATCGTCATTGAACCTAACAGTGCGCTGGACTGAAAGAGTACGCCAAACTTCCGCAGGATTTGCAGGCGTCTCTTGCCTTCCGCAAGGACTATATCTTTTCCCTCTATGAGGACCTGCCCCCTGTAGGGGTCATGAAGTCCAATCATATTTTTCAACAAGGTGCTCTTCCCGCACCCGCTCCCTCCCAGGATTATAAATATCTCACCCCGGTAGATGTCAAAGTTTACATTGTCAAGGGTTACTTCGCCCCTGTACCCGGCAGTCAGACCTCTAACCTGTATAATCGGGGTTTTCCCCATGATATTACCATTTAACGTAGTTAAACATAAGAGTAAACAGGGCATCATAAAGGATGATAAGGAAAATCCCTGACACTGCGGCAGAGGTGGTGGAACGACCTACCCCCTGTGCCCCACCCTCCACTTGCAGTCCCCTCATGCACCCAACACCTGATATAAGCAGGGCAAAGACCATACTCTTGAAATAGCCAGAGAAGACGTCAAATATGTTAAGGGCCCTCTGCGTCTGCAATATATAGCCCCACGGCGTCAGGTCTAGAAATACCACCCCTACCACCAACCCCCCGAAGATGCCAACTACGTCAGACATCAAGGTCAGGGTGGGGACGGTAATTAAGGCCGCCAGGACCTTAGGTATGATTAAAAAGCGGGTGGGTTCAAGCCCCATAACCTTCAAGGCGTCTATCTCCTCAGATACCTTCATCG
Organism: Candidatus Brocadiaceae bacterium; assembly: GCA_030018855.1. Lineage (GTDB taxonomy): Bacteria > Planctomycetota > Brocadiia > Brocadiales > Bathyanammoxibiaceae > 2-12-FULL-52-36. The sequence continues at coordinate 801 of JASEHG010000313.1, read as the reverse complement.
TACCAATCTCTGCGGCAAAGGCGGTACCCGACCTGCCGGCTACTATGATGGCGGTCATGAGCGGGCCTAATTCCCTGACGATGGAGAGTCCTACCAGGTTGGCCACGAAGATATCGGCCCCAAATTGCCTGAGCTGGACTGCGGCCTGAAAGGCCATTATAAAACCCATAAGGAAGCTAATGAGCAGTACTATGGGTATGGCCTCTATCCCGGTCCTCTCCATATAGAGAAAGGCATCATTCCACCGTACTTTATTGGGATACCTGAAGGCATAACCCAGCGCCAGAGTAACGTCCCCGAGGTAAGCAAACGTAAAGCGCGTATCATTTATAAAGTTCAAGCTGGCCCCGCCAAGAAGCGCAATAAGGCTAGGACCTTTCTCTATCAGGCGGTCCCTCTCACTCAGTAGCGACTCCAGGTTAAGTATCTCAAATAACCCTTGAATCTCTGGCTTGACGTTTATTAGCCTTACGTGAGAACCCTGTTTCTCCAGCCTCAATCTTGTCTGGGCAATAACGGCGGCGGCAGTACTGTCAAAGTAGCTAATTTCACCAAGGTCTAACGTCACGTCTCTGACTGGACCTCCGGACAAATAGTTTGTCAAGTCGGTTAAGAACCTGGAGGAGTTTGCTGACGATACGCTGCCACTAAGTTTAAGATGCCAGTGCTCAGCCCCCTTCTTTTCAACTGCGATGTGATACCCAGGACCTACCTTGGCTTGTTTCATCATCTAAAATGGCCTTTTACAACATGCCCCTTGCAATTAGAATTACGTGTACATTATTTTATTGGTAAAGAAAT
>JASEHG010000312.1 GCA_030018855.1 Candidatus Brocadiaceae bacterium | reverse complement strand
CACCAAATCTATCTACGATGTGCTTGATTTCGTCCACCACCTTCTTGAAATCTCGTACCCGCGTCTTCCTGCCCAGATAACTAGGCGTACAGAAATAGCACGGGTATGGACATCCACGCGAGCTGCTGACCATGAAGACGTCGTTGTAGCTCTTAATCTCAAAAAGGTCCCAGGCCGGGAAGGGTAAGGAATCCAGGTCAGCAATCGGGGGGCGGGGCTCGTTTATCTTTATCTTGCCAGAACGTGTCCTATAGGCAATCCCCTTTACCTGTGACAAACCACCGTTACGCCCTGAGAGGGTCTCTACGAGGTGCAGCGTTGTCTCTTCCCCCTCACCCACTACGCACACATCTATACTCGGATAGCTTCTAAGCACGTCTTCCGGCGCTGCGGTAGCATGGGGACCACCCAGCACCACAGGCACGTGTGGCCAACGTGCCTTAACCTTCTCCGCCACAACGTTGGCCGCCGGTACCTCAGCCGTGAATGCCGTTACACCAACTAAAAGAGGCCCGGTCTCCTCTATATAACTATATATATCTTCTATACTCCGGTGCGGCAGGCGAAGGTCTACTATCTTACACTCAACCCCCTTATCTCGCAGGTACCCAGAGAGCACACCCAGCCCCAGGGCCGGGGTAAGCGATTCATTGGTATAAATAGGGTCTTCCTTGCCCAGCAGCTTTTTAGAAGGATGTACGAGTAAAATATTCTGTGCCTTCAATTGTTGTACCTACAAAGGTTTTGTGCCATTTCTGCCACGGAGTATCCGTTTGGGCCAAATCTGCCCCGGCTTAAACTCTTTCCGCCTCAGGCGGATTAAACCCTTGAACCCTTGTTGCGGACAGAGAAGTAGTCAAAAAAGCTGGCCAACCCATATACCTTTCTCTTAAGGTCTCCAATGTCCCTTATATTAGCCAGCATTCTCAACATCTGCATGGGCCGTAGATAGAACCCCTTCAGCCCCTCATCTATTACGGCGTCCATCTCCTCTTTAGAAAAATCAGGATAGCTTAAAATGGTTACCTGTTCACCATTTTCATCCACCCACTCCGTCCATTCCCTTGGCACCAGGTGGCCGTTCTCCTTGGCCCACTGATATATCTCGGTACCAGGATAGGCGCAGATGCCAGAGATTTGTATTGTATCCAAAGGCAAAGACTTAGCAAACTCTATAGTCTTCCTTGCAGATTCTGGAGTCTCCCCGGGTGCACCTATCATAAAGCAACCATGGATTACTAAACCTAATTTGTGCGCCTCTTCGGCAAACTTTGTTGACTGTTCAATGGTAATACCCTTTTTAACTGCCCGAAGGGCCTCATTTGTCCCAAATTCAAATCCAGTCATCAACATACGGCATCCAGCCCGTTTCATTAAAGGTAAAAGGGCCAAATCCATGTCCACCCTCACATTGCAACTCCAGGGGACGTTTACGTTCCGCCGCATCATTTCTTCGCAGACCCTTTTCACGTAGTCACTGGAGGCCACAAAGGTATCTGTCTCAAACATTATCTCTTGAAGGTAAGGAAAGAGTTTTAGGTCGTACTCTATTTCGTCTACTACCAGTGCAGGGTCCCGGAGGCGTAACTTCCTGCCATACATAGTTTGTGTGTCCCTGCAAAAGGTACAGGCGCCAAAGCACCCTCTACCAGAAATCAAGGTAATAAAAGGATGTTTTTTCCCTGCGTCATGGTACCACTCGG
>JASEHG010000311.1 GCA_030018855.1 Candidatus Brocadiaceae bacterium | reverse complement strand
TCGTGTCCTTTGACACTACCGAAGGTGGCTGTATAGACGTTATGCCACATACGGGTGACGCCCCTTGGGGTACCAGGGTAGTATCTGGCCCTGCACAACATGCGGGCCACCTTGTAGTTCTCACTGCCTGGCTTCCAACCCCTGTAGGGCCTGTCCTGTGGGTCGCCGTCTATGTAGATGTAGTCGCCATCTTCTACGCCCAGGGACTTGGCGTCCAGGGGGTTGATGTCCAGGTAGAGTTCAGTAACAAAGGGCATACGCTTATCCCGGCGGACAGGGTCACCAAAGGGCCCCTGCCAGACGCAGACAAAGTCCGTGTCAGAAGGGGTGGTATGGGAGGCGTGGCGGTACTTGGGGGTGTGCATGATGAACTTGAACCCCTTTTTCGCAAGGGGATGCTGGGTGGTACCCACCTCCAACCAGGGCTTGAGTACATGCCGTACCTGGCGGTTCTCACAGTCTTCTACCGAGTCTGGTATCCCGTAGTCGGCGGGGCTCTTGGGTTTTATGGCCGGTTGCGGAGAGCCCACCATGACGTTTGGCTCGTAGAAAGTGGCATCTATAGGCTCTCTATGCACAGGGAGGTTTTCCCCTGAGTCCATGAACTCTTGCTCCTCACGGTAGAACTCACTCCTGCCGGTCTTGGTGTACCAGGGCCTGTCTTCCTCTGCCTGCTCCCAACCGACTACCCTCGGATAGGTGCGGGTCATCATCAGGGCGGGGGTCCCATCTGCCGCATCGGCCTTCAACTTTTCTATGTTGTACCCCTTTGTGGTTTGGGAGAGGTTAATTACCCGTTGTAGATAGACCTCTACCTTGCCCTCGTGAACGAACTTAAAGTAATCCACAAACCTCTTGTCTCCGGTAACCTCTGCAAGGGCGGAGGAGATGCCAGCCGCTACCTCTATGTCATGGCGGGTGTCCAGAATTCTTCCTAATGGTGTTGCCGGGTAGATCTGGCAGAAGGGGTTGGTAACGGCCGCATACATATCAGGGTATTTGAACTCTGCCCAAGAGTCCACCCCAAGTACCACGTCTGAGTACTCGCATGTACCGCTCCACCACCAGTCACTGTTCACCACCATCTCCACCTTGGGCAGGGTATTGTTTACTACATCAAAGTGCCACTTGGTGTTCCCCAGGATGGAGTTGCTATTTGACCATATACAGGCCTTGGTGGGGGTGGGCATCTGGGACTTTCCCGTGAGGTTGGTCTTGCCGGCCTTCAGGATACGGTCGCCGTAGTTAAAGTGGTGGGCAGACTCCATCTTCAAGTAGAGCTTTGGTCTGGCAGGTTTCTTGGGGTCAAGCTCTATGTCAAATGGATTTTCTAACGACCACTGGGGTATGGCGTTGAAGAGGGCTGCCCTGTAGTTACCTGCGTAACTCCCGACGTTGCCGCCGGCATAGCCGATATTGGCCGTGAGTGCGGCAAGGAGGAAGATGGCACGGTCCTTCAGGTCGCTGTTGAAGAACTGATTTGGACCCATCCCAATGCAGAGGAGTACGGCCCTTGGGTTGGCCGCAATCTCCCTGGCCAGGGAGAGGATGGCCTCTTTAGGGGCCCAAGTAATCTCTGAGACGGTGTTAACGTCAAGGCTGTCGTTGATGTACTTCTGGATGAGGGCGAAGATGGGGGTGACCTTGATGGTCTTGCCGTCCACCAGTGTTACGTCAAACTCACCCTCCAGGGCGGGCTTGCC
>JASEHG010000310.1 GCA_030018855.1 Candidatus Brocadiaceae bacterium | reverse complement strand
GACGTAAAATCTCAACAAGGTATTTTCGCTGATATCCACTGAGCCCCTGAGGTAAAAACATATATCGCTCATTTCTGACAGGATGTGGAAAGGACCCTCAGCCCCCATGATGGGGGTAGCTTTGGCCATATTCGTCCCAACCGTTACCGCCCAAAAGGCCAGTTGGTCCCATGGCAGGAGATAACCTGTAAAACTGAGCAGTAGTGTTAGTACCAGCAGGATTACCCCAATGCACCAGTTATATTCTCTGGGAGGTTTATATGAACCCGTATAAAATACCCTGCACATATGAAGTATAACCGTAAGTACCATTCCGTGAGCAGCCCAGCGGTGCATATTCCTCAAAAAGAGTCCAAAGGTAACAGCAAACTCCAGATCTTTCATGTCCTGATAGGCATACTCAACGGTAGGGCGATAGTAGAACATGAGGAGAACGCCAGTAATTGTTTCCACAATGAAGAGAAAAAATGACACTCCGCCCAGGCAGAAGACGTACTTTACTTTAAGGGCATGGGATTTTACCTTTATCGGATGGAGATGGAAGATAAGGGTATTTAACGTGGTTAGGATGCGGTTTCTTTCCGTGTCAGGCCAACCCTGGCGAAAAATAGAATTCCAGATTTGTGTATGAACAATCCATTTTGTAAATCGTTTGAGACCTTTTATCATAACTTTCCTTTCATCGGCGTACGCACGGGGCATACACTATAATATAATTATAATTTCTCCTCATACAGGTAAAAAAAATTGACCCTTTTCCCTAACCCCAACTCTATCCTCTTTCACTGACTTATCTATAATGAGTTGTCCATCCAGGGCGTAGCTTACGCCAAGTCTGAAAAGTGGTCTAGGGGCTGGCCCTCCTACTACGTCTCCCTCAAGGTTATAATTGCTTCCGTGACACGGACACTTAAAGAGACGCTCTTCCTCCACCCAGGCAGGTATACAACCAAGATGTCTACAAATGGCCAGAAAGGCGTATATGCCGTGATCTGTCCTTATTACCCACACACCTTTGTCCTTCATCCACCTCGTGCTGACCTTGCCCACCGGATACTCATCGGGATAGCCTGCTTTAAACTTGTTGGAAGGACCAAAAAGTACCTTGGGTTTGTAGAAATCCACCATAGTCAGGAGACCTGCCAGAAAACTGCAGAAGAGAAAACCTATCCACCCCACGGCAAGCAAAAACCCTCGCCTCGAAGGTCCATCCTGAACATCCTGTATTAATTTTTCCCTGGTGTCAGTTTCCATACTTAGTAAATTGGTTTTTGTCATTTTTTAGAAACACCATCTGTTACTTCTTTAATTCAAAGTTCGTTTGAAGTGTCTGACCGTCCTTGGTCTCAATCTGTTTTGGTGCTGCTCTAAATTTTTTGTTCCATACTTTCAGGGTGTATGAGCCTGCAGGAACATCCTTGATGGAATAGTTCCCATTTTCATCCGTTAGGGAAAAGAAAGGGTTCTGAAGTACCACTGTATATCCCTCCATCTCTGAATGCACTTTGCAAAGAAGAATAGCTACCCCTGTCTGCTTAAAAGTGTAAGTTTTTATCTCTCCTGGAGGCCAGGTACCCAAATTAAATTTATCTGCTACCTTATCAGGTGTGAAAACATTATGAAGGACATTATCATGATTGAGAAATTCCACAGTAGTATTCACTACTATGGGAAGCACATGAGGAATAAAGACAAGCCCTTTTTGATCTA
>JASEHG010000030.1 GCA_030018855.1 Candidatus Brocadiaceae bacterium | reverse complement strand
GACGACGAGCAGGAAGAGGAGCGAGTGAAGGTGGTATACGCCTCGGATGGACAGGCTCCAGCATTATTTTATGCCAGTTTTAGGACGGCAATAGGTCTGGTACAAGACCTCTGCGAAAGTAGCAACCAAAGTCCCCTCCCCCTTGATGGGGGAGGGAAGGGTGGGGGTGAACACACCCCTTTCTCCCCTCTTTTAAGAGGGGGCAGGGGGTGTGTTAGAGGGGACATTAAACTTAATCACCCTCCTCCTTCCCCCTCCCCTCAAGGGAGGGGGAAACTAAAGCCCATACAAACTTTTTCGGAGGCCTCGGTACATGTGGTATGGGGTCCCAAGGGGTTACTACTGGTCTCTTTTCCTGATAGGGGGGAGAGGTCCTTCTTGAAGGGGGTGAGGGAGAGGTTTGGAGCGGTACCCATGAAGGGGGAAATCCCTCCAGGTGGGGCAAAAGGACTCCTGGAGAGGTACTTTTCAGGAGAGAGGGTCAGTTTCTCTGGCGTGCCGTTAGATTTAGTTTGTGGTACTGCCTTCCAGCAGGACGTGTGGAGAAAACTGATGGAGATACCCTATGGGGAGGTTAGGAGCTACGGTTGGGTGGCCAGGGAGATAGGGCGTCCTGGGGCTGTCAGGGCGGTAGGGGGGGCCTGCGGGCAGAATCCATTACCGCCCATTGTCCCCTGCCACAGGGTAGTGGGCTCAAGGGGGGAGTTGACGGGGTACTCTGGTCCTGGGGGGATAAGTTTAAAGAAGAGGTTGTTGGAGTTAGAAAGGGCTACAATCCATGCATGCTAGGTGGGAAAGGGTGGGGTTGATATTCCTATCCGTCTTTTGTCTGTGGGTTAGAACCAGTTAATGTAGGGACAGGGCTTTAGTCCGCCTCAGGCGGATTTCATTCCCTCAGCCAGTAGGGTGCGTCTTGACGCACCATATCCTATAATTTTTTAAAAAGAAACGAATATCAATTGGTGCGTTTTTCAACGCACCCTACAAAACTTTCTTGTTCTCTTCTGTCATAAGGGTATCCCTTCCACCTCAATATCAAAGGCTATCCTCCTTTCCCTCTTCTTAAGAAATTCAAGGTCCTCCTCAGAAATCACTAACGTTGATAGGGGCGTAAGGTACTTTATTTCTATGTCTGCAACCATATTAAGTATTTGGTCCTTGACTTCCCTTGTGAGGCCTCTAACAACTATGGCCACATCAATATCAGATTCTTCGTCATAATCCCCCCGCGCCCTTGACCCAAAAAGGATAACCCTCGGCATGAAATTACCAGTAATTTTAATAAGGTTGTCTTTTAGTTCCTTTAAAATTATTTTCTCTTCTGTTTTGTTCCCAATCATAGCATTTCTTACCCTCCCTTGTAGGGGTGTGCTATCCGTCTCACGTCTATTTCCCATTCTCCTGCACCACCAGCACCTCAAAGGTGCACCCCAGGAGTTTGGCGGCACGGCGGCAGGCAACCATCCTTGTCGTGAATATCTCAAAATACTCCACCATGTCCGAGATGTCTTTGTCTATGTCCAGCTCCAGGCTGATAGTCTTTTTGTTCGTGTCCAGTCTAAGCTCTGCCCTCTTTACGGCGTAGTTGACACGGTCGTGTATGTCAAACCTTATCCCCTTGGGGGAGCGGACACGGGAGTGGTGGACGTCTGATTTGTCGGCGATTATCAGTGCCGCACCCACCACGTTTACAGGTTCACAGCAGTCCTCGTCGTGACTACCTACCGCCCCCATCACAGCAAGGACGTCTTCCAGTGGCATGCCAAGTTCTCTAAGGAATTGATGGGCAAGGTAGGCCCCGGTTGCGGGATGGGAGGGCCTGTTGACCACGTTCCCTATGTCATGGATATAGCCTGCAATGGCCGCCAGCTCGCAGGATTTTTCTTCGTAGCCAAGTTCCCTGAGAATCCTGCCAGCGTTATGGGCCACATAGTTGGCGTGACGCCTGCCATGCTCCGTGTAACCAATGTTGCCCAGAAATTCGTCCGCCTTGTCTATGTAAACTTGTACGTCCGGATGGTCCTTCACCATCTGTAGCGTGACAAGTGGGTTATTAGATGTCTTTAACTTCACCAGTTGCTCCTTATCTTAATATTATCTCTGTAATTCCTCTTGGCGGCTACATCTGGGATACTAAAACCAGTACAGTAGCCGCAGGCTTTAGTCCGCCTTAGGCGGACGAGAAACAACGCAACCTAAAGGCTTCGGCCCTGAGGCTCAGCCCGAAGGGTTGCGGCTACTATGCACTGATGTGGAGTGCCAGACAAACAAACTGGTACGCTACAAAGATTCCCTTTGTAAGATGGTAAGGGCTACCCGACAGGTCACCCCTACACAAACGGTGGCGTGGCAAGTCATGTAGGGGGCATGCAACGTACCATCTTGCTTGTCTCCACAAAAAGATTAGATATATATGTTGAAAAAGGTTATGACTTGTAATAATATATACACCAATGTTTTTAAGCCAGGGAGACCTATGAAGACTATAAGAATTGTGGTATCTATAGCCTTTTTGTATTCCAACATTGGATGCCTGTTTACTGGTTCAAGCCCCATGTTGAATCCGAATCCCCAGCCGGCTACAGTAAAGAATTCCTCACAGGGGAGTTCTCCTGCCGTAGATGTGGGCCCCCAGGATGAGGAAGAGACCAGGTTCCTGGAGGCATTGGAGGCAGAGATACAAGGCAAGCTTGCGCAGGATAAGAAAATAAAACTCAAGGGGTTCTATATGCAGAGGGCAAAGAGGTTTTTCTACGAAGGGAACACGGAGAAGGCAAAGGCGGAACTGCAGAAGGTATTGGAGTTAGACCCCCTTTCTAATGAGGCAAAGGTCTATATGAGTGTAATTGAAACGGGGCAGAAGGAGCTAGTGACGAGCGTCCCTTCGGACACGGATGGGGTAATCCCCACCCTGCCGGAATACAAGATAAGTATGAACGATATCCTGGATATTTCAGTTTGGGGTTATGATGAACTCAGAAGGGACGTGGCAGTGAGACCCGATGGCAGGATATCCTTTCCCCTGATAGGCGACGTCTGGAGCCTGGGGCTTACGCCTCGTGAACTAAACGAACGCCTTACTAAGGAATTATCGGAATACGTAAAGGACCCCAAGGTGTCGGTGGTGGTGAGGCAATTTGCTAAACCCCAGGCTGTGCTCCTTGGGGAGGTGAGGATACCCGGGATGTATGACGTCTTTGGGGGACAGAGGTTGATAGAAGTCCTGGCCAAGGCCGGTGGACTTACTGAGAGGGCAAGGAGTGACAATATCTTTTTGGTGCATCAGACAACGGACGGTCCTCAAATCCTTACCGTCAGCATCCAGGACGCCATTACGAACAACACCGTAGTGGACCACATGGACCTGGTCTATGTGCCAACACGAGGTGTAAACATTGCTGAAGTTCTTGTCGGTGTGATTTCACCTATGATATATACTATGAGCACTGCGGCCACAACGTCCAGTATCATCCGAAAGGAGCTTTTTGTTGCTCCTAAGTAGTGGGCTGTAGTGGCGGGTTTGAAACCCGCCCATGCGGTAGGGCTACAGTAGAGTAGGGGCAGGGTCATGCCAGAGGCAGATCCGCCTCAGGCGGACTTGCCCCTGCCCTATCAAGTGGAGCTAGAAGTAAAATAGAGCTGTAATATAATCATGAATGCAGAGCCGATAAAGACGAAGAAGACCACTTCACGCATAGAGCTTAGCCTGTGGGATTATTTACTAGTAATCCGGAAGAGGATGTTGTGGATTATCCTTGCCTTCTTTTGCGTACTAGGGGGGAGTATCTTCTACACCTTCACTATCACCCCCACTTATCAGGCCGTGGCTATTGTGAGGATTACGGAACGAAAGGTTCCTGTAGAGCCTGTCCCTACGACCACCGTGTGGTGGTCGTATACAAATCCCATTGAGAGTGAGGTGGGGGTGATAACCAGCGCGGCGGTGATGGAAAAGGTGGCCAGAAAATTAGGCCTCCTGAGGGAGGATGCCACCCAGAAGGAGATAGAAAGTCAAACTGCCTCTGTACGGGGGACTGTCTTTGCCAAGTCAGTGAAAGATACTGACGCAATAAGAATAATTGTCGATCACACGAGCCCGACCCTTGCCGCCAGGATAGCTAATACCACGGCAGAAGTATATGCAAAACAAGATTTCCAGAGAAAAGTTAAGCAGGCCACTGCTGTTAGAGAATACATAGAGGAGCAGGTAAAAATAGTGAGGGAGAGGCTTAACCAGCTGGAGGAGGAACTGAAACAGGCCAAAGAAAGCGGAGAGGTAACGGGGGCTGGGGAAATCCTTATAACAAAACTCACTACCCTGGAGAGGGAGAAGGCCGAACTCCTGGGAAAATACACCATGAAACATCCTAAGGCGGCGGCCATAGAAGACCAGATTAATGATATAAAGAAGCAGTTGCAGGCGCTGCCAGAAGGAGAAATGCGGGTGGCCAGGATGGCGAGAGAGATAGGGGTTCAGGGGAGGGTATACGAAGGGCTTATGACGAAGTTATCCGAGGCCCGTATTGTCGAGGCGGAGAAGGTGGAAGAAGTACAGATACTTGACCGTGCTTCCATACCTACCAGGCCTATAAAACCAAATATGCTGTCTAACGCTGGGGCTGGGGCCGGGGCCGGGGTAATCCTGGGGTTTCTCATAGCCTTTCTGATAGAGAGCCTTGATACCTCGCTAATTACTATTGAGTCGGTGGAGGCCCTAACGGGGCTTCCCGTCCTGGCGGTTATCCCCTTTATCAAGATTCCGAAGAGGAAGGAGAGACCAAGGAACCACCCTGGCAAAGTAAGCAAGAGTATTTTGCAAATACGGCAACAACTGATACTCTTCCAGAAGGAAGATGACCCCATTCTGGAGGCCTACCGCACCCTGAGGACCAATATACAGCTCAGGAGACAACCCCATCAAAAGGTCATCCTCTTCACAAGCTCTCTTCCTGTGGAGGGTAAGACTGTCACCGTATGTAATCTGGCTATAACCATGGCCAAGAACCGGTTGAAGACCCTCCTGGTAGATTCAGATTTCAGGAGGTCAGATATCCACACCGTGTTCGGTATTCCAAGGGAACCAGGCCTCGGCGATGTATTAACAGAAACTTGCAATTTTGAAGATAGTTTGAGGACTTTTGTTGATGTGGCAATTGGGGATTTTAATCTGAATATAGCTGATGCCGAGGGACTGGACTACCTGCACATCGTAACTGCAGGTTACTACTCGGGTAACCCCACAGAACTCCTGACTTCACCCGACTTAGAGGTATTCTTACAAAAGGCCAGGAGCCGATACGATGTAGTGGTACTGAATAGCCCACCGGTGCTGTTGGTTACGGACCCGGTCCTTTTGAGTTCCAAGGTAGACGCTGTCGTGATAGTGTACAAGGTAGGCAAGACCTCAAAGGAGATACTCCTGCGTGCAAAAGAGGAACTGGAAAGGGGAAAGGGAAACATCCTGGGAATGGTGCTAAATAACATAAAACCCAGTCTGGCAATTTATCCCTCCCAGTATCACTATAAATACGGTTATGAGGCAAGGAAGGCTGGGAAATAGTCTTGAAGGAAACTGCCCCGATTTACGTGCAAGGTTCTCTTTGAGACTGCTGAAAAATGCCCAAAATGTCAATCCCAAACCAGCCCAGGGTGCGCTGTAATTGCGAGTGAGCCGAAGCCCGTAGGGGCGTATTGCAATACGCCCCTACTCTCGCGAAGGGGAAGCAAAGCAAACTCTCGAATGGATAAGAGATTGTTCGCCAGAGGCGAATCTGCCTTTGGCATGACTTCGGCCTTTGGCCTTCACAATGACACTCCGGGTCAGATTGCTTCGGGGCTCCGCCTCTTGCAATGATACACCCCGGTGGCAGACTTTTGCAGAAGTCTCTCTTTAATTGCACGGCCAAAAGAGATGGAGTATATACTTGAATCTAAAGCCGTCCCTTATAGCAATAATAACCCTGGCCTCCCTCTTCCTCATATTTAATATAGTTGCCCTCCTTACTGCCCTAATTCCCCTCAAGGTAGTATTCGTGCTGATGGGTGGTCTGGTAGCCTTCTGCATTACTATGCTGAGGCTGGAATATGGGCTTATTATCCTGGTCTTTGCCTTCCCATGGACCCTGCAAGTAAAAATAGCAACAATAGCTGGTGCTCCCTTTGATATAGGCAGTGACGATGCCGTACTCCTTGGAATGCTACTGGGGTGGCTTGCACACATAGCCACCGAGAAGGTGGGTCTCTTTCCCCCCAGTCCATTAAATTTACCCATCGTTGCCTTCGTGACCTGGGCAGGTCTTTCTTTTGTCTCTTTGGGGCTGACACAAGGCACGTCAGTACTGGCAATATGTGGCCTCCACCTGTTTAAATGGATGGAGCTCGCACTAGTCTATTTTATTGTCCTCAGGGTGGTGAACACCGAGGAGCTGGCAAAGAAGTTTGTAGTCCTCTCCCTTATAAGCTGTGCTGTAATAGTTGCGGTTCAGTTAGCCCTTATGATAACGGGGCACTACGCCATAACCGAGTATGGAGGAGCGGAGGCAAGGATAGTCATCCCAGGAGTGGAGAGCAATGCCATCCTGGGGGCCTACTATCTACTATCTTTTGGTATAGTCCTATCCCTGCTGGTCTCAATGGGAATCAGGCACAAGGGGCTTTTAATAGCCTTTGCTGCCGCCGTCTCCATCGGTCTGTTTTTTACCTATAACAGGGCCAGCTACCTGGGCATGGCTACCATCTTACTAGTGCTTACCATCTCAGGCGGTGGTGCAAAAGTACGCTTCCTCTTTATCTTCTTAATAATAGCCCTTTGTGTCCTGGCATATTTCTTACCTGCCGTAGTACAAAGGGTGTCTATGACCTTTCATACAGAGCCGGGAGGGGTACTCCAGTTTGAGACCTCTGCCTCCGACAGGCTTGATATGTGGGGAAGAGCCATTAAGATCTTCGTAGAGAGACCTACAAATCTCCTCATAGGGATAGGCTTCTTTGGGGCTCATTTCCATAAGGCCTGGGGTCATACTAGCATCCATAATCAATTCCTGACTTATCTTATTGAAATGGGGATTGTAGGGTTTGCAATCTTCTGCTGGCTGATGAAGAGGGTATTTCATCAAGCCTTGCTACTCTACCGGTTATCCTCCGGGGATTATTTCTGCAAGGCCTTCAGCATTGGATTTCTGGCTGGGGTAATAGGGATACTGGTTGATGCCTTCTTTAATGAGGTACTAGAGTCTGCACGTATCATGGGACCTCTCTGGTTCATGATTGCCCTGATAGTAGCCCTTAAAAACATTAAGGAAGAAGAGTTGGAAGAGAAAGAGACCGTACTAGAGGCATACCAGGAGGCCAGAAAAGGCGTTGCCGTTCCGGGCAGGCGATTCGTTGATAAATATTTTAGGTAAAATGACTCCTGAAGGGCTCTCATCTCCTGTCTCCATGAAAAAAGAACGGTTAGCCAGCGCGGCCTTCCTTGTCCTCTTCTTCTCCTGTCTGAGTGCCGTATTGAGTTATCTGAAGATGTATATTACCACCAGCACCTTTGGGGCAACGGGACATTACGATGCCTTCCTGGTGGCTCTTACCCTGCCCGATGTAATCTGTAACATCGTGGTGAGTGCCCTGGGTGTGGTCTTTATACCCCTATTTTCTGAGTGTGCAAACAAGGAGGGGACAGAAAAGGCCTGGGATTTCTTGAATAGTCTCCTTAACTGGGCATTTCTCTGCACCTTCTTATTGTCCACCCTCCTGGTGCTCCTATCCCCCTGGATAGTTAAGATAATAGCCCCAGGTCTGGATGAGGGGGGTCAGAGGCTATCGGTTCAACTCATGGTTATTATGGTGCCCATTATCATGACTATGGCACTTGCCAGGCTAATGATGGGCTTTCTCCAGATACATCACAACTTCAGCATCCCTGCCCTGGGCGGGGTAGTAAACCTTCTTGTTATTATCTCTTGCATATATTTTCTTAGCAAGAAATGGGGTATATATAGCCTTGCCATTGGAATGGCCCTGGGGGCCCTGGGATGGCTTTTACTCCACCTGCCCTACACCATTAAAGAAATAAAAAAGAGTTACAGCCTGAACCTTGCCCTGCACCCTTTTACAAAGAAATTCGCTCTCCTCATGGTCCCCATTGTGGTCGGGGCAAGCATCTCTCAGCTAGGTGTCGTGGTAGAAAGGGCACTTGCCTCTCACCTTACGGAGGGGAGCATCTCTTATCTGGGCTATGCCAACAGCCTCATGCGACTCCCCTCGGATGTCTTCATGGGGGTCATAGGCACGGTACTCTTCCCCACCCTTTCCCAACAGGCCACGAGGGAAAACTGGCAGGAGTTTCGCCGCTCTTTTTCGGCTGGGGTAAGGATGGGGAATTTAGTATTGGTACCTTCAGCCATGCTCCTCCTGTTCTTCGGTAATCTTATTATCCAGATACTCTTTGAACGAGGGCAATTCCTTCCATCTATGACAGAGGGTACCGCCAGGGCGCTGGCCTTCTATTCCATAGGGTTGTTGGTCCTGGCCCCTTTTAACATGGCCCAATACTCCTACTTTGCACTGCAGAGATACTGGCCGGCCGTAAGAGTAGTTATCTGTTGCGCATCAGCCGGTATCCTTTTAAGGTTCCTCCTGGTAAAACCCCTTGCTTACATGGGCCTCGCCCTGGCCGCCTCCTTAACCCTGATACTCTATGTCATAGTCATGGTATGGTGTCTGAGGGACGTACTGGAGGGGCCTGAGATGTGGGAGATACTGACCTCTTTTTTAAAGGTCTTGTTTTCCTCCGTAGCCGCCGCCTATGGGGCCGCCTTCATGGGCAGTTATCTCAATCATGCACAGTCGTTTATTCAACTCTCGGCCATCCTCCTGACAGGGATGGCACTTTATACCCTCTTTATTTACTTCCTGGAGGTACAGGAATTTTATTCCCTGCTGGAGCTAGTCCGGAAATTTATTAGAAACCGTACAGCTGTAGAAACTTAGGTATGTGCGGAATCTGTGGTGTAATAGGATTTGACGAAAAAAGGCCCGTAGGGGCTGAAAATATTCAGCCCCTACTGGAGGAGATGTGCCAGGCCCTCTATCACCGTGGCCCGGATGAGGGAGGTATGTTTATTGAGGGGGACGTGGGGCTGGGTATGAGGAGGCTCAGTATCATAGACCTTGAGACTGGACACCAGCCTATCCACAACGAAGACAAGACCATCTGGGTTGTTCATAATGGAGAAATTTATAACTATAAGGAACTACGTCCTGAACTTATCTCTAAGGGACACAAGTTTTACACCTCCAGCGACACAGAGGTGATTGTCCATGCCTATGAAGAATATGGAGAGGGGTGCCTCCAGAGATTAAGGGGCATGTTTGCCTTTGCCCTATGGGATAAAAAGGAAAAGAGGCTTCTGGCCGCCAGAGACAGATTGGGGATGAAGCCACTCCTGTATACCCTCGCAGACGAGAAGCTCCTTTTTGCCTCGGAATTAAAGGCGTTGCTGAGATGTAAAGAGGTGTACAGGGAGGTAGACCCACTGGCCTTAAGGAATTTCTTGCGACTTGGCTACATCCCTTCCCCTCAGGCTATCTTTAGCAACGTAAAGAAATTACCCCCTGCCACCTATCTTATTTATAAGGGGGGAGAGGTGTCCGAGAGACGCTACTGGGCATTGCCCTCCCCGGAGGCTCAATTGCGCATCTCCGAAGAGGAGGCATCCCAGAGACTGGTCGGGCATCTTGGAGAGGCGGTTGAACTCCACCTCCGCAGTGACGTCCCCGTGGGGGTCTTTCTCAGCGGTGGGCTGGACTCAACGGGCCTTGTATCTCTAGCCATAGAGAAAGGGCAACGTCCTCTAAAGACCTTCTTCGTGGGCTTCAAGGATGCACAACTGGATGAATCCAGCTATGCCCGCCTTGTAGCCCAGCGTTACGGTACCCAACACAGGGAGGTCTTCCTGGAGCCAAAGGACGTAGTGGAACTCTTACCCAGGATTTTGTGGCATCTGGACGAGCCTTTTGGAGATGCCGCAGTAGTGCCCACCTTTCTGGTCTCGCAGTTGGCCAGTCAGGAGGTCAAGGTCTGCCTCTCGGGTGAGGGAGGGGATGAACTCTTTGCAGGTTATAGTTGGTATCCGACGTCCAATATCAGGAGATGGTATGGTTCCTTACCTGCAGTAGTGCGGCATACTGCCTATTCATTGGTGCAGGGCCTGGGTCCTGCCAGGAGGGACGGGGGGTTTGTTGAAGACATAAAGAGCCTTATAGGTTTTGACTTTCTACCGCCAAGAGAACGCTACCTCTGGAGGCGTGCCCACTTTTCCCCAGAGGAACTCAACACGCTCCTTGACCCCAAATATTTCCAGAATAATGGAAAAGAAAAGGAAGACGTTGTACCAGAGATTACAGGGTCGGGGGATATGCTGTCAGACATGCTATATTATGACACGCAATTTTTCCTTCCCGATGACCTCCTCACCAAGGTAGACTGTATGGGCATGGCCCATGGTCTTGAGACAAGGCTGCCCCTGCTGGACCATCCCCTGGTGGAATTTGCCTACGCCTTACCTTCTTCTTTAAAGATGAGGGACAATACCTCTAAATACCTGTACAAAAAGGCTATTGGGTCGCTTATACCCAAAGAGGTCTTGAATAGGGGTAAGCTTGGGCTTATGCCACCCCTGACCTCCTGGTTGAAAGGCGAGCTGAGGGGTTTTTGCAGGGAAATATTGCTAGATAACCGTACCAGGAGGCGGGCCTGGTTCAATCATAAGGCGGTAGAGGAACTCCTTGTCCGCTACGAACAGGCGGAGTCCAGGCTGGCTTACAAGCTGTGGGACATTATCGTACTGGAGATATGGGCCAGGGTTTTTATAGACGGTGAAGGGCCATGAGAAAGATTAACCTTTTTTACTTAATAGACGGAGGACACAACTGGGGCGGAGCGGAGTCTAACCTCCTTTCCGTAGCTAAACGTATCAATAGAGAGCGGTATAACGTAGAAATAGGCTGTCTGACGGGGGGGCGCGTGGCGGAAATCTTCAGGGGCGGTGGCCTCACAGTAACTGTTATAAACATGAAGAATAAATGGGACGTGGTGGCCGTTATCCGTCTGGTACAACTCCTTAAGGAGGAAAAGATAGATATCCTCCACACCTGTCTCTATCCTTCCAACACCTTTGGGCGTATTGCGGCAATTCTGGCCAGGACTCCGGTGAGCCTTGCATGGGAACAGGGCATGCCCTCCTACTTTAAGACACCAAGGCATGTACAGGTAGATAGGGTCTTAAACAAATTCACCGATGCCATTGTAGCCGCCTCCTCGGCCGTAAAGCACTCTATCGTTGAGGTAGAAGGGATAGGTGAGTCAAAGATACAGGTCGTTCATAACTGTGTAGAGCCTCCTGCATTTGACCCCTCCTCGGATGCTATTGCTACGGCCAGTGTAGGGGCATCCGCCTCGGCGGACAACGTGCACCTACAATCTGACCTCAAGTTAGAACTTGGGCTGAGGCCGGAAGACAGGGTACTACCCTATGTAGCCAGCCTTGGCCCACCGAAGGGACACGGAGGTTTCCTGCCTGCTATTAGAGAGGTTGTCAAGATTTTTCCAGACGTAAAATTTTTATTTGTGGGAGAAGGCCCCCTCCGTCAGGAGATTGAAAAAGACGTAGAACGCCTCGGTATAAAAGAAAATGTCCTGATGTGTGGTTTCAGGAGGGACGTTGCTGAGATACTCAGCATTGCTGAATTTTATGTCCACCCTACCATTACAGAGGCCCTCGGGATAGCCATCCTGGAGGCCATGGTTATGGGTAAGGCGGTAGTGGCCTCAAGGGTGGACGGCATACCTGAGGTGGTGGTGGAAGGAGAGACCGGCCTCTTATTTCCCCCACAGGACACCGAGGCAACGTCCAGGGCTATAATAGAGCTACTCCAGTCCCCTTCCAGGGCAAGAGAGATGGGAAAGAAGGGGAGGCCGAGGGCCTTGAACTACTTCAGTGCAGAAAGGAGCGCCCGGGAACTGGAGAAGATATATGAACAATTTATCGTGGCCAAAATCCTCCCCAGGGAAGGCCATCAGGACGAAGAGTCGCAGAAACTGCTAAGCCATGGAATAAAGGAATTGTTTAACTGCTCGGCCAAAGGAAGGGATAGTACACTTGCCTCTAACCCTTTCTGGGCCTACGAAGATAAGGTAAGACAGCGGGCAGTCTTTGAACTGCTAAGACCAGCCCCGGGAGAAAGAATCTTGGAGGTTGGATGCGGGTCGGGGAGGGACATGATACTGTTTTCTTCAAAGGGGGCAAGATACGTGGGCCTGGATTATGGCTACGGGATAGTCGGCATAGCAAAAGAGAGGCTTGTTAAAGAAAAAGGTATGGGAACCCTTACTGTGGCAGACGCTACTAAACTACCCTTTAAGAATTGTAGCTTTGACAAGGTCTCTTGTTCAGAGGTACTGGAACACATACCAGAATACACAAAGGCCCTGAAAGAGATTAACAGGGTACTAAAACCTGGTGGCAAGGCCACCTTCACCGTCCCCAACCGGCATAGCTTCAAGGGATTAGCAAGGTGGTATCGTTCCCTTATATACAGGGTTTTTAACCGCTGTGACCTCCACCCATACGATGAGTGGAAGACCCGCCGTGAATTAGAAGTCGCCCTCAAGGAAAGTGGGTTAGAAGTACAGGAAGAAATAGGGGCAAATTTTACCCCAGAGTTCTTTAGTTCTCCTTCCTTGTGCCAGAGGCTGACAGGGGTTGTTGGGTTTGTGGAAGAAAGGATTAGGTGGAGACTCCCCGGATGGGGCAATACCCTTGCCATGATGGCCGTTAAAGGCCCCCTCGGGAAGACCAATAAAGGCACAGGTGAAAAGGATGCCTAAGGTCTCGGTCATCATACCCACACTTGATGGCTCATGTAGTGGGAACGTTGAAAGGTTGTTAGGAGATATAAAGAGACAGACCGTCAAAGACCTGGAGGTTATATTAATCAAGGGAGTCCGCCCCAACGGCAGGGCAAGGAATGAGGGGGTGAAGAAGGCGCGGGGAGATTACCTGGTATTTATGGACGATGATACAATACTGGGCCATGAGAGGGTTATTGAGAACCTGATTGTCCCCCTGGAGAGGGATGAAAAGATTGGCATGACGGGTGCCTCCCCCATGTATCCCAAAGACCTCCCCTGGCTTCCGAAGGCCTTTGCCCGGATAAGAGGGGGGGAATTCCCCATTGTGAAGGAAATAGTAGATACTGATTATGCCCAGCATGCCTGTTGTGCCCTACGGAAGGGGGTGTATGAGGAGGTGGGTGGGGAGAGTGATGACCTGATTACTGGCACAGACGACGACCTCCGCCAGAGGCTCCACAGGACTGGTTACAGGGTGGTGATTGTCCCGGAGACGTGGGTCTATCGTCTTCTAGAGGCAGACTTCTCTGGTATCCTGCGGAAATCCTTCAGGATGGGTCTTGGCTCTGCCTATGCCTGTAAGGTGCACCCCGAAATCTTTGGTTACCCCAGGGTTAAACTGTTTAATTATCAGCTAAAGACGGCCCTGGGGACGCTCCTTTACAAGCTGGTAGCAAGCGTGTTTAAAATACCAATATACTTCTTGGGCCTCCAACCCTTACGTGCCCTATTAGTAATACCATGGACAGCAGGCTTTCTATACGGTTGGCTAAAGTTCCCTTCAAGACAATGTAGGGGCAATTCATGCTGAACAAGTCCGCCTCGGGCGGGAATTGCCCCTACGCCTGTATAATTAAACCCTTGAACCTTTGAACTCTTAAACTTGATCTTTTAGGTATGGCCCTTTTAATCCTCACAGACAACTACCCACCCCAACTGGGAGGGATAGGTACCTACGCCTATGAACTAGCCAAAAACCTCCA
>JASEHG010000309.1 GCA_030018855.1 Candidatus Brocadiaceae bacterium | reverse complement strand
GGACACCGTGGGTGCAGACTGGGCATAACCTACAAGGAGATATACGACATGCAGGTCAGGGCCATAATAGAGGCCGCCTGCAACGTGAAGAAGAAGGGGCTTGAGGTCTACCCCGAAATCATGATACCACTAGTGGGGACGGAGAAGGAGCTAAAGATATTCAGGGAGAACATCCAGCAATTGGCCGGGGAGATAATGAAAAAGAAGGGCGTAGAGATAAAATACACGGTAGGCACCATGATAGAACTCCCCAGGGCCGCCGTTACCGCAGACCGTATAGCCCGGCAGTCCGACTTCTTCTCCTTCGGTACGAATGACCTCACACAGATGACCTTTGGTTTCAGCAGGGATGATATTGGAAACTTCCTGTCTGAATACATTGAAAGGGGTATTTTGCCTAAAGACCCCTTCCAGTCCCTTGATTTGGAAGGAGTCGGGATGCTCATAGAGATAGGGGTAAAGAAGGGCCGTTCCACCAAGCCCGCCCTCAAGATAGGCATCTGCGGTGAACACGGCGGAGACCCTTCAAGCATAGCCTTCTGCCACAGGATAGGGCTGGACTACGTAAGCTGTTCCCCCTTCCGCGTACCCATCGCCCGCCTCGCCGCCGCCCAGGCGAATATTAAGAAGACAGAAACGGCCAGTACGGTGTAAAAAGTCATGCCCTCTCTAAGAGAGATTCTCAGACACAGAAGGGCCTCCAGGGCCAGCACCCTTGAAAAGGAGCTAAAGAGACTCACCACTGCGTTAGTTCAGAACGGGGCAGAAAAGATACTTTTCTTTGGCTCAGCCTCAAGGGGCGAATACGGACTTACCAGCGACCTGGATTTGATTGTGGTCATGCCTTCAGACAAACCCTTTTTGGAACGTTCAAGGGAGATGTACCTCAAACTCAGGCCCCTGGCGGCCGACATCCTCTTTTATACCCCGGAAGAATTCTCCCAGTGCCTACAAACTAACCCCCTGGTAAAGAACGCCGTAAGGACGGGCAGGATAATCTATGAAAAGACCAGCAAGTGAAGAAGGCAGGCGATGGTTGGAACAGGCAGAAGAAGACCTCTCTACCGCCAGGTATCTCCTGCAAGGGGGAAAATTCTACATGGTATGTTTTGTTTCCCAACAAATAGCCGAAAAGGCACTCAAGGGCTACCTCTATTCACAGGGGGAGGAACTGGTGGTGGGTCATTCCGTAGAAGAACTCTGTGAATGGGCCACCGAATTTACCCCAGACTTTAAGGCACTGAAGGAAGAAATATCTATACTGGACAGTTATTACATACCCACCAGATACCCCAATGGTCTTCCCGCAAGCATCCCCGCCAGGGTCTTTAACAAAAAGACTGCCGAAGAGACGCTACTGCTGGCCCAAAAGACCTTGGAATTGGTAAAAGGGAAGGTTACCGGGTAGTCATAGCCCGTCTAGCCACCACCCAGGCGAATATCAAAAAGGCAGAAACGGCCAGCACGGTTTAAAAGGTCATACTCACTCTCTATGTCATTCTGAGCGAAGCGAAGAATCTAGCAGGATGCGTTTAAACGTACCCTATAAGACTAGGGCAATTTTTTTTGGGGATGTGTCCCCTTTCCCTTTCCTCTCCTGGCTACTGGCTTTCACCCCCTCCTGAGCCAGAGAACCTATCAAGGCCCAATTGGGCGGGGATGAAAGTCCTTCTGCCGCAGGAATGCTAAAAGGCATATCAGCGAATGTGAT
>JASEHG010000308.1 GCA_030018855.1 Candidatus Brocadiaceae bacterium | reverse complement strand
AGTTACGGATGCCCCTCTGCGAGATGAGTAAAGAAAATGAGGCCAGGCTCGGCAAGGCCCTAAGAGACTACGGACTCGTAACCACGTCCACGATTCTTAAATGAATGATGGTAGGGGCGTATTGCAATACGCCCCTACAACCATGGATTTAAAGGAAACCAAGAAATGGACACGAAGAAGATAATCCAGGCAGTACGACTCCTCCTGGAAGGCATAGGAGAGGACCCCGACCGGCCCGGCCTGAAAGACACCCCCAAAAGGGTGGCCTCCATGTGTGAGGAGATATACTCCGGCATCGGCAAAGACGCCAAACAGGAGATAAAGGTACTGAAATCGGAGGACCACGATGAGATTGTACTATTAAAGGATATCCCCTTCTACTCCGTATGCGAACACCATCTTTTGCCGTTTACCGGCGTGGCCCACGTGGCCTATATCCCCCACGGCGGGAGGGTCACTGGGATCAGTAAACTGGCAAGGGTGGTGGAGAGTCATGCCAAAAGGCCCCAGGTCCAGGAGAGATTAACCACTGCAATTGCCGATAGCATTATGGAGGCCCTCCGCCCCAAAGGAGTGCTGGTCATCATCCAGGCCGAACACCTCTGTATGACTATGCGGGGGGTAAAGAAACCAGGTAGTAAGGTCCAGACCTCGGTGGTCAGGGGCATCTTCAGGGAGAACCCCGCCACTAGAGCTGAGGTCCTGTCTTTGATACAATCTGCCAGGTCTTAATGTAGGGGCAGGTCTTGCACCTGCCCTATCTGTAGGGAGGGAAAAGACATGAGGAGATTTTTACCGCTGTCTACTGTCTACTGTCTACTGTCTACTTTCTTTTGCTTGACCGTTCTAATCCCCCTTACTCTCCATGCAGAGGGTGTAGAGTTCCACTCCCAGATGGGCTTCTTGCGGCTGTCCCTTACGGATTGCATAGAAATGGCCTTTAAGAACAACCTGGACGTGGAGGTTGCCAGGCTCAATCCGAGGATAGAAGATAAAGACATATCAATAGCCAGGGCCAGGTTTGACCCGGTATTCAAGAGTACAGGAGAGATACGAAAGGACGAAACCCCCCTGAATTCTATCTTCATCACTGGCTCTGCCCCGGGAGAGTACACCGAACACAAAAAGCTAATGGACGCCACCCTAACCTCCCTCGTCCCCACCGGTGCCACCATCAGCATCCAATACAATAACCTAAGGAACAGGCGGAAGCCTGTGAGTAGGGGCATCATCCCTATTAACCCCTCCTGGAATACCTTCTTTGAGGCCAAACTCACCCAGCCCCTCCTGAAAGGTGGCGGGATATTCTACAATATGAGCCCCATATACATTGCCAGGAACGATAAGATGAAATCCATCTACGCCTTCAGGCGCACCCTCGGCGACGTAGCCAATGCCACCCAGAAGGCCTACTGGAACCTGGTGAAGGCCATTGAAGACCTTAAGGCGGCCCATAAATCACTCCAGAGGGCAGAGGAATTCCTCCACAGGAATAAGCTCCAGGTAGAGGCAGGACTACTGGCTCCCATTGAGATAGTGGCCGCCGAGGAAGAAGTATCCGCCCGACGAGAGGCCATTATAGTGGCAGAAAACGCGGTAAGGAATAAAGAGGACAACCTCAAACAGCTCATGAACCTCCTTAGCATAGAGACCGACATATTTAGTTTAGCCGCCGGCTGGTCATTTTCGTAGAGATGGAGTTGATTCACCTGGCC
>JASEHG010000307.1 GCA_030018855.1 Candidatus Brocadiaceae bacterium | reverse complement strand
TAAAAAATGCCTTTTGCCGCTGTAACAATATTGCTCACTTGCGCCCTCGCATTTCCAGTCTTTTCCCAGGCCATTAGTATTGACCCCAAGGAGATACTGTCTGTCGTACCTGAGGATGCCGTAAGGTCTATAGACCACCCCAGATTTCTCCAACTGCCGGAGGCAGATGAGCAGATGTCAGGTAAGGAGCCAGTTATAGGCATAAAGATAGGCAATGAAGCAAAGGCCTATCCTGTTTACCTCCTTAGCGCCCACGAGATAGTCAACGACTCAATTTCTGGTACGGGCGTCGTTGTCACGTGGTGACCCCTCTGCTTTACTGGGGTGGTCTACTCCAGAAATATAGACAGCGAAACGCTGGAGTTTGGAGTCTCAGGAAAGCTTTTATGGAATGCATTGCTCATGTTTGACCGCCAGAGTCACTCCCTATGGACTCATATCACAGGGGAGGCCATATCAGGGAAGCTGGAGGGCCGGGTCTTAGAAGCGATTCCTTCCACTCATACCACCTGGGAGGAGTGGAAAAAGGCGAACCCCACGACCCTTCTATTGTCAAAGGACGATGGTAGCGGAAGGAGATACGACAGAGACCCCTATGAAGATTATTACCAAGACTCATCAAAGATAGGACTAGCACCCCAAAAGCATAGGGATGTAAGAATACCCCCAAAGGATCAAGTGGTGGGAATCAAACTAGGAGAAGAGGCCAAGGCCTTCCCCTTTAGATACCTGGACAATTTCTCAATAATTAACGACCAACTCTCCGGGGTGGAAATTGTAGTAATTTACTCCAGGGAAAGAAAGACTGCAGTGGTCTTTGACAGGACGGTAAATGGTAAGGCCCTCTCCTTTGAGAACGGGGATAAACCTGGGGAGCTGTATATGAGGGACAAAGAGACCGGCACACTGTGGCTTGCTTTGACAGGTGAGGCAGTGGAGGGCAGACTCAAGGGCACCAGCCTACGTCAAATACCGAGCATGATGGCCTTCTGGTTTGGCTGGGTAGACTATTTTCCAGAGACAAAGGTCTTCCAAGGTGGAAAATAGAGTCTAAAACGTTTTCTGCCGAGGTTTAGGCTGTTACTTCCGATAAGAGCTCCTCAACCTATGGTTCTTAAAACTCCTCACACCTAGGGTATATTCCCACCACGGCGACTTTTTACTTGTAATTTATGCAGACTTACTTACGGGGCGAGCGTGGCCTCGCTCCTTGAACAACGGGGCATAATGTGCTACTTTAACTTTTCAAGAGGGAGACACTAAAATGCTACGTGTCATGAAGTGGATTGTAATATCTCTGGCAATATTTGGCATCTTTGTCCTGGCACAAGATTTTTCATGGTCCGTGTTAGCCGCCGAAGATGTAGGGGCGATAAAAGAGAAGGCCAAATTCACCAACATCATGGAAAAGTATGGGCTGGCGCTGGCCATACTATTTTCCTTCTGGTGGGGACTACTTGCCAACATAGGCTCGGCCTGCGTCTACCCCATGGTGCCCATTACCATAAGCTACTTTGCCAGTCAGGCAGAGACCCATGGGAAGGGATACACGCTCCTCCTGGCCTGGATGTACGTCCTGGGGATAGCAACCCTTTATGCCCCCCTGGGGGTACTCTCTGCCCTGGCGGGGAAGGACGTGGGCACACTGCTTGGGAACCCCTTCTTCATCGGACCCTTTGTGGCCTTCCTTGTGGCCATGGCCCTCAGTATGTTCGGGCTG
>JASEHG010000306.1 GCA_030018855.1 Candidatus Brocadiaceae bacterium | reverse complement strand
GGAAGAAGAAGGAAGAACTGCCCCATGCCAGGGTAGTCTGTTACGTTAACACCACCGCCGCAGTGAAGGCAGAGAGCGACATCTGTTGCACCTCCAGTAATGCCCAGAGGGTAGTAGCCTCCATCCCACTGGAGGAGGAGATACTCTTTGTGCCCGATAAGAGCCTGGGGGCCTACGTCTCCTCCAGGACGGGGCGGAGGATGCACCTCTGGCCTGGCTATTGTCCTACTCACCACCGCATCCTGTCCCACGATATAAAGAAACGCAGGGAGGAATGGCCCGGGGCCAGGGTGGTAGTCCATCCTGAATGCACCCCTGACGTCATAGCCCTCGCAGACCATGTGGCCAGCACTACCGGGATTGCAAAATATTGCAGGGAGACCGATGCGCAAGAAATTATAGTCGGCACAGAAAATGGCATAATCCACCGCCTCCAGAAGGAGAGCCCTGGAAAGACCTTTGTCCCAGCCACCTCCCAGGCCACCTGCCCCAACATGAAGAAGAACACCCTGGAGAAGCTCCTCTGGTGCCTGGAGGACATGAAGCCAGAAATCACCGTCCCCAAATCAATAGCCGCTAGGGCCCGCCTGGCCATCCAGAGGATGCTGGAACTCTCCATGGAGCCAAGCCCGGCACTTAAGCCTTAACTGAGTATACCTGTAGAGTAAGGAGGAATAGATTTAATTATGTCAAAGCCAAACGTGTCTTTCCCTATTGAAAAGAAGTGGTTAAAAAAACTGGAAGACCTTCACCTTAAAACCGAGGCAAAGAAGGTCCGCTTCATTGCTAAAGCACTCAGGGCTTATTTAGAGGAAATAGAAGACGCACAAATAGCCCTGGACAGGCTTCGTGACCCCAGAGACAAGAGGGTCTCTAAAGAGGAGATACGGACAAGTCTTGGGTTATAAAAGAGTATAAGTCTAGTATTGCTAAAGAGAGTCTTATCGGAACTAAATAATTCGGAATGATCAGGATGTGTCCTGATACAAATGGGAAACTAGAAAAGTTAAGAGGAGTTATCCAGGAACTAGATAGCGCCATAGTGGCCTTCTCTGGGGGTGTGGATAGCTCTCTGGTGGCTAAGCTCTGCCACGACGTCCTTGGCGAGGGCAAGGCCCTGGCGGTTACGGCCCGCTCTGAGACCTATCCCCACTATGAACTAGAGAATGCCAAAAAAGTGGCCAGGGAGATTGGTATAACCCATCTCATCATAGATACCCAAGAGTTGGATATACCCGGTTTTAGCACTAACCCCCCCAATAGGTGCTACTTCTGCAAATCAGAACTCTTTGAAAGGCTGAAGGAACTTGCCCAAAAAGAGGGGTATAAACACGTACTGGACGGTGCAAACGCCGATGACTCCCAGGATTATCGCCCAGGCAGTCAGGCCGCCAGTGAACTTGGGGTGAGGAGTCCGCTAAAAGAGGTCGGTCTTACAAAGGAAGAAATCCGTAAGCTCTCAAAGGAATTGGGACTCTCCACCTGGGATAAACCCTCCTATGCCTGCATGTCCAGCCGCTTCCCCTACGGACAGGAGATTACCACAGGAAAACTCCAGATGGTGTCCCTGGCAGAGGACTTCCTGCGGTCACTCGGCCTCCGCCAATTCAGGCTCCGCCATCATGACGGCATTGCAAGACTGGAGGTGGCCCAGGAGGAAATACCCCTGGCAATTGAAAGACGAGCCGATATTGTCAAAAAATGCAAGGAACTGGGCTATACCTACGTTACCCTTGACCTCCAGGGCTATCGCACGGGGAGCATGAACGAGGT
>JASEHG010000305.1 GCA_030018855.1 Candidatus Brocadiaceae bacterium | reverse complement strand
GGTTCGTGCGCTAAAAAGGATTGGTTTTTTCATCCACCATAAAAAGGGTAGCCATTTTACACTGCGGCATGCCGTAGACAAGTCAAAGAGGACAGTGGTGCCAGTTCACAAAGGCAAGACGTTGGGTACAGGGTTACTTCTTTCCATTATCAAAGATGCAGGCCTTTCAGTAGAAGAATTTAAAGCCCTTTTGTAGGTCTTTGTAATTTCTTTCTTTAGTGAAAAGTTCGGGGGGCGGAATCTGGTTTCCTTCTAAAGGCATAGGCGAAATACACAATAAACCCTATCACCAGCCAGATTCCAAACCTTACCCACGCCTCTACCGGGAGACCCACCAGTAGGAATATACAAAAAATTATGCTCAGGATGGGTACGGCGGGTACTCCCGGACACCGAAACGGGCGGTGGAGGTCTGGCCTCTTGTACCTGAGGATGATGACGCTGATACTTATTAGCATAAAGGCAAAGATGGTGCCTATATTGGTAAGGTGGGCCACGGTCTCAATGGGCAGTAGTCCGGCGGCCGTGGCCACGGCCCCACCCACGATGAGGGTGGATATCCATGGGGTTCTGAAACGGTGGTGCACACGGGAGAAG
The DNA here is from genome assembly GCA_030018855.1 of Candidatus Brocadiaceae bacterium. GTDB lineage: Bacteria > Planctomycetota > Brocadiia > Brocadiales > Bathyanammoxibiaceae > 2-12-FULL-52-36. The sequence goes on along the minus strand of JASEHG010000305.1, from coordinate 1,182 downwards.
ACGCCCGGCAGTAGCCCATCCCTGGACATGGCGAAGAATACCCTGGATTGTCCCAGTAATAGGCCCATGAGCACACTACCTAGACCTACCACACAGCCCACTGCTATGGTCGGGCCCATCCATTTGAACCCAGTTACCTGACATGCATTGGCCAGGGGGGCAGTGACGTCTATATTTTTATAATATACCATCCCTGTAAGTACAAGGGCCACAGCAATGTATATGGCAGTGCATATACCCAGGGAACTGAGGAGGCCGATTGGGAGGTCCCTGCGGGGATTATGGGTCTCTTCCGCAATAGTGGTGAGACCATCAAATCCTATGTAGGCAAAGAAGACCAGCGAGGCACCGGTCAATACCCCACCCCAACCAAAGGGGGCAATAGGACTCCAATTCTCGGGTTGTACCCAGAAACCGCCCACCCCCACCAGTAAAAAGATTACAGAGAGCTTTATGCCCACCATTACCATATTAAAGATGGAGGATTCCTTGATGCCCAGTATCAGGATGCCAGTAACAAGGAGGATGATAATGACGGCCGGGAGATTTATCCCACCCCCTCCCTCTGTTGCGATGGCAGAAGAGGCCCAGGGGGGGAGTTGGATGCCGAAACCTTGCAGGAGATTGCGCAGGTAGCCGGACCAGCCAATGGCCACTGCCCCGGCACCCACGGCGTATTCCAGGATGAGGTCCCATCCGATAATCCATGCCATCAACTCCCCCACAGCCGCATAGGAGTAGGTATATACGCTGCCCGAGAGGGGTATAAGGGTGGCAAACTCTGCGTAGCAGAGGGCGGCCAGGGCGCAGGCGATACTGGCAAAGGCAAAAGATATAGTTACCCCGGGCCCCGCGTGTTGATTGGCGGCTATGCCGCTTAGTACAAAGATGCCGGCCCCAACGGTGGAACCTACCCCAAAGACAATGAGGTCGGCGATGCCCAGTACCTTCTTAAGGCGGTGTTGGGGGGCCTCGCTCTGACTCAGGAGTTCCGGGATGGTCTTTTTTCGGAAGAGTCTAGAAGACAGGGGCTATCCTCCAGTTTCTCTTGTAGGGGTGTATTGTAATGAGCCCTTACTAGCGGAGGGCCCTTTGGCCACGGCCTCCTCTATCCAGCCGCCGCCCAGTACAACGTCCCTTTCATAGAATACGGCGGCCTGCCCAGGGGTAACTGCGTTCTGG
>JASEHG010000304.1 GCA_030018855.1 Candidatus Brocadiaceae bacterium | reverse complement strand
GGCGGGCAACCCTATAGGGGGCATGCTCAGACATGCCCCTGGGCTGTGTTACAAGGGAAATCGGCCAGGAGAAGGGCCGAGAGATTCAAAGTTTAAGGGTTCAAAAGTTTAAGGGTTTAAATATCACCGCCTCGGATGGATTGGTAAAGAGATGAAGATACTCCTCACGAACGATGATGGCGTATACGCACAGGGGATAGGGGCAATGAGGAGGTCCCTCCAGGGGTTGGGGGAGGTAGTGGTGGTCGCCCCAGATAGTGAACAGAGCGGTGTGGGCCACTCAATAACCCTGGCCCATCCATTGCGGGTAAGGCATGTGTATGTGGATGGTGAATTTTTTGGCTATGGGGTGGGTGGGTCTCCGGCAGATTGTGTCAAACTGGCCGTGATGGAGATAATGAAGGGCCAGCCGAGGCTGGTAGTCTCTGGGATAAACCTGGGGTCAAATACGGGTATCCACGTCCTTTATTCAGGGACGGTGGCCGCCGCCATAGAGGGGGCCATACTGGGGATACCAGCCGTAGCCCTTTCCCTGGACGTGTCTGGTTTCCCGGACCTGGATTACGCCGCCATAATCTCCAGAGACGTCATTGAACTGCTGCTGAAACACGACCTCCCGAGGGGTTCACTGCTAAACGTGAACTTCCCTTCCATTAAGAGGGGGGAGATAAAGGGTATCAGGATTACCAAGCAGTATACTTATAGTTTTGAGGAGAGCGTGGACCGCCGCAAGGACCCGGCGGGTAAGACTTATTACTGGCTGGTAGGGGGTAGGGAGATTACTGTGGAGGAAAAGGGTACCGATATAGAGGCCATTCGGCAGGGGTACATTTCTATTACCCCGTTAAGGTATGACCTTACAAATCACGAGTTCGTAAAGGAGATGGGCCAGTGGGACTGGGGACAGTTGGAACAACACTTTGGAAACAGCACGTTCCTGGGGAAAGAGGTGTGATGGCCGGCATTACCTTAAAAGCCATAGATGGTTATAAGGCAAAAGATACGGAGCGATTACGCATAGAGCGCAAGTTTCGCCCACTAATTGAAGAAGACCTTCAATTAGGCAGGCTTGTTTCTTACGCAGGGAATAGGTCCGTTCCATTGCTCAGACTCTATAGGTATAAAGAGGCCTTTGCCTTTGAGTTTGTGCGTTACTTCATAAAAAGATTTGGCCTTACACCTAGCGATTACATTTTTGATCCGTTCTCTGGAATGGGAACTACGCTCTTTGTTTCTATGCTACAAGGGATTCCTTCCATCGGTGTAGACAGGTTGCCTATTGCTGTATTTGTAGCTGAGACGTTGCCAAAGTTTCTGTACATCAAAAAGGGAGAGCTTATTAATAGCTTTAAGAGATTACGGAACGGCGTAACCCATAGCAAACCATGTCATGTCGCCGCAGACGTTCCTATTGTAAAGTGGGCATTTGACGATGAAACCCTCTTGAGGCTTCGTCAGTGGAAGACTGTAATAGAAACACTCTCTAATCCTATCAGGGATGTGTTCTTACTGCTTTTCTTTTCTGTTTTAGAACCAACAGGTTACGCCTCTAACGATGGGCAATTCCTCCGCATCAAAAAGGATAAGAAACTATTACATCCTGATGAGGCGTTGTTTAACAAAATTGCAGAGGCCGAGGAAGACCTAGGGCGGATAGGCTGGCTCTTTCCTTCATGGAAAACAGCAGGAAACTATCTGCCCGATGTATTTTTAGGCGATACAAGAACACTTGGGGATATATCTTTCAAGCGTCCTCCGAGTGCCATAATTACTTCTCCTCCTTACGTGAAT
>JASEHG010000303.1 GCA_030018855.1 Candidatus Brocadiaceae bacterium | reverse complement strand
CGGTGGATAACCCTGTCAATACCTTTTTCTCTTGTAAAGTAGGGGCACGGCACGCCGTGCCCCTACACACTCCCTTGAGGGGGGAGAAGGTGAACACACCCCTTCATCCCCTCTTTCCCCTCTTTTCCGCCTGAGGCGGACAGGTAAGAGGGGGCAGGGGTGTGTTAGTGGGGAAGAATCACCCTCCCCCTACCCCCTCCCCTCTAGGGAGGGGGAGAAAGTTGGGGATGTCTACGAGCACTTTAGCACACAAAACTACTTCGGCAACAGCCTCTCCATATATCCCACAAGGCCCCCGCAAAAAGTTGTTGAAGCAACAAGATGATTTTGCTATAATTTTTTATCTTACGCTTGCCGTAAGGGCTGACCCCAATGAGTAGTATAACTAAAAAGGCTATTAGCCCATCCGCCTCTGGCGGATTATCGCCCAACAAGAGTATAAATCTAAAAGGGGAGGTCTGCCCCTACACCTTTGTAAAGACCAAACTGGCCCTGGAGGAGATGTCTGTAGGTGAGGTGTTGGAGGTGATTGTAGACCACGAACCAGCCGTGGAAAACGTCCCCAGGAGCATCCAGAACGAGGGGCAAAAGGTCTTGGCCGTTGAGAAATTGAACGACACGGATGGTGCTACCACCTGGAGATTGGTAATAAAGAAGGAAAAAGACTAGACATGGATTTCTCAGAAGAACAAATAAAACGATACTCAAGGCATATCATCCTCCCCGAGGTAGGGGGGCGTGGACAGAAGAAGCTCCTGAAATCCAGTGTATTCCTGGTAGGGGCTGGCGGGCTGGGCAGTCCAGCCGCCTACTATCTGGCCGCCGCTGGTGTAGGAAAGTTGGGCATAGCGGACGGCGACGACGTTGACCACTCCAACCTCCAGCGACAGATACTCCACTCCACTAAAGACGTTGGCTACCCGAAGGCCCTCTCCGCCAAGGCCACCCTTGAGGCCCTGAACCCCGACGTAGAGGTGGTACCCTTCATGCATAGATTAAACTCTGAGAACATCATGGACGTTATCAAGGACTATGACGTCATCCTGGACGGTTCGGACAACTTCCCTACCAGGTATCTCGTAAACGATGCCTGTGTGCTCTTAAAGAAGCCCCTCTCCCATGGTTCTATATTCAGGTTTGAGGGACAGGTTACCACTATATTGCCAGGAGAAGGGCCATGCTACCGTTGCCTGTTTGAGACGCCCCCACCGCCAGGCATGGTGCCCTCCTGCCAGGAGGCCGGCGTCCTGGGGGTACTGCCTGGGGTGATAGGGGTAATCCAGGCCACAGAGGTCGTAAAGCTCCTCCTTGGTAAGGGTCAGCTCTTGAAGGGCCAACTCCTCCTGTACAACGCCTTTACCATGGAATTCAAAAAGGTAAAGATTCGTCGCAACCCCCAATGCCCTGTCTGCGGGGAGAACCCCACTATAAAGGAACTGGTGGATTACCAGGAATTCTGCCAGGTCCACTTCTAAGGAGAACGCATGGCAAAGCTAGGCTTCATGCTTACCCTCGGCCCCTTCCAGTTTGAAAACTGGGAGACGACCTGTAACATCGCCAAGGCCGCCCTGGATAAGGGACACGAGGTAAAGATGTTCTTGTATCTTGACGGGGTTTACAACCCCATAAAACTCCAGACCTTCCCCGACATGCCCGTTATGCCCAAAGACCGTTTTGCAGAACTGGTGGCCAAAGGGGCCAAAATTATCGCCTGTGGAATCTGCGTAAATGCCAGAGGGTTAGAAAAGGGTAAGGATTATATCCCAGGCGTAACAGTAGGTGGACTCCCTGAT
>JASEHG010000302.1 GCA_030018855.1 Candidatus Brocadiaceae bacterium | reverse complement strand
TTCGGTTTGTTGAAAAAGGACACTACCCCGGGGAAAATGTTTATGCGGCCATTGGACGTACAAGGGCTGGACGATACCTTATTGTCTTTTTTGTATACAAAAGGGATAAGACTGCACTTATCCTATCCGCACGGAATATGACACCTGCAGAACGGAAGAAATATGGACAGAAATAGAAGTTCCGTATCAAAGGCTCGGAGTTACAAAGAAATTGGTGAGTTTTGGGATACGCACGACTTGGCTGACTATTGGGAAAAAACCAAACCAGCCAAATTTGAGGTTGATATCCAATCTGAGGTGACCTACTATGCCCTGGACAAAGAATTGGCAGAAAGGGTCCGGTCCCTCGCCAGACGGCGTGGCGTATCGGCAGTCACCCTCTTAAATCTATGGGTCCAAGAGAAATTAAAAACATCCAAAACTTGACCAGTGATTTCTTTAACATCCTTATGCCCAGTTAGGTAGTTCTGCCCTTTACTGGTTACAAATAAACCATGCGTATAGCAATGTATTACAACAACCGTGACGTCCGGCTGGAGGAGATGCCTACCCCGGAGATTGGCCCCGGCGAACTACTGGTAAAGGTACTGGCAAGCGGTGTCTGCGGCAGTGACGTCATGGAGTGGTACCGAATTAAAAAGGCCCCCCTCGTGCTAGGACACGAGATAACCGGGGAGATTGTCAAGGTGGGGGAGGGGGTAAGGCAATACAAAATCGGCCAGAGGGTATTTGTCTCCCACCATGTCCCTTGTAATACGTGCCGTTACTGTCTGGGTGGTAAACATACGGCTTGTGAGACCTTACACACCACCAATTTCTATCCTGGGGGCTTTGCCGAGTACATACGTGTGCCGCCAATCAACGTGGATAGAGGCGTGTTCTTACTCCCTGACGAGGTATCACTTGAAGATGGGACGTTTATAGAGCCTCTGGCCTGTGTCGTGCGTGGACAGAAACTTGCCGGCATGATGCCCGATCATACCGTACTAGTTATAGGCAGTGGCATCTCCGGGATACTCCACATTGCCCTGGCCCATGCCCTGGAGGTAGGACGTATCATCGCCACCGACATGAATGAACACCGTATGAAGCTGGCCAAGAAATTCGGGGCAGACGTCGTGGCACATGCCAAAGAAGATATACCTGCCCTCGTACGCCGGGTCAATGAGAATAGGCTTGCTGACGTGGTGATAGTCTGTACGGGTGCACTCCCCGCCTTTACCCAGGCACTGCAATCTGTTGATAAGGGAGGTACCGTATTATTCTTCGCACCTACGGAACCAGGCGTCAACCTCCCCGTCCCCGTCAACGACTTCTGGCGGAACGGGATAACCTTGATGCCCTCCTACGGCGCCGCCCCGATGGACCTTACGGTAGCCCTGGACCTCATCCGCGCCCGCAGGGTGCCAGTCCACGAGATGGTAACCCACCGCCTGGGCCTAGCAGAGACAGGTAAGGGCTTCCAGCTGGTGGCTGGTGCCAATGAGTCCTTAAAAGTGATTATAGAGCCGCAGAGGTAATCAAAGACACCCCACAGTCTATGTAAAATAATAGCAAGAGATAGAAGACATGCGGAACGGGGATAAATGTGAATTCTGCGAAGGCGAGGCGAGACCTCAACTACTTCTGGTCAGATTCCACTTCAAAGGGCAGACAATATACGTAGACAATGTACCGGCCTGGGTGTGTTCAAAATGTGGTGAACAGTATTTTGATGCACCTGTTTACAAAAGACTAGAAGAAATTGCCCGTCACCGCAGTAGAATCAAAAAAACCATTTCCTTCCCCCTGGCCGTTTATTCTTTATAGAACCTCTTGGTAATG
>JASEHG010000301.1:1267-1838 GCA_030018855.1 Candidatus Brocadiaceae bacterium | reverse complement strand
CGCCATGCCTCCTGAGCATCCTGACGGCCATCTCAAGGGCGTCAGGGCCGTCGTCGTGGGCCTTTCATATCTCTAAAACAAGTTCGTCAAGCTTATCAAACTTTATACGCCTGCTTATCACTTGCGAAGACACTTCAAAGTCTATTGCTACCATCTCCTCTACGGTAGTTTGCCAAAAGTCTGAATTTGCATGAGCTGTTATATTATTGGGAAGCTTTTTCATGTTTTGTTTTATAAAATTAATTGCCCCTTCTACCTCTAACTTCAAGGGCCTGTGTGGGACTAACACCAAACCAGCGAAACAATATGCCTGGTACTCAGCTCTTTTATAAATAGTGTCAGGGAGTGCTTTCACGAAATTCTTCCAGCTATTGATGTCTCGTATGTTTGACAATCTATATAGCTGCGGATGCAATATCAGATGTCCGATTTCGTGGGCCAGGGTAAAGCGGTATCTAACTGGGTTAGAATGTGAGAATACATCTTCATCCACTGCTATTACCATCCGTATGCCAGGTGCCGCAGCCAGAGCGTTCATTATTAAGGTTCTTTGCCGCCCTTCATCCCGACC
>JASEHG010000301.1:0-1257 GCA_030018855.1 Candidatus Brocadiaceae bacterium | reverse complement strand
GAGGAAAGGTCCCCATATAAGAAACCATCCATATCCCACACATTATAGAGACCAGGAAGAGGTATGATATTAAGCCCAAGTTCACGTTCGGCTACAGTGTCTATAGGAATGGGTAGGGCAATAGAGGGGTGGTATCTTTCTAAGAAGGAGTCAGCTTCTTTACGTATTTCTTCGTAATCCATCCAGGGGACATCGGGAAGCACCTCCAAACGTCATGCCCTCTTGATTAGCTGGATAAGTGCCTTTAACTGTTCGTCGGTGACTTTTTGTCCCCTAACGGTCCTGAAGAGTATAGGAAGCTTTTTAACGACCTCTTTATCTTCCATAACTTCCTCCGGGATTTTCCCCTGTGCCAAACAGGCCAGGTCAAAGAATTCGTACCAGTCCGCTGAACCCTCTTTGATGTCTAAGTATTTAGCGTATTCTTCAAGTTTCTCACGCTTGTCCGGAGGTGGCATCTTCCCTCTCTCAAGTTTACTAATATTGGCTGGGTCTAAACCTTTCTCCAGGCAAAATTGCCTAAGAGTGTAGCCTAAGGTCATACGGCGATTCTTAAAGAATTCCCCAAAGTTCTTTTTCCTCTCTTCCCCCATACGCCTACCTCCTTTCTGTTGTAATTATTTTACCACATTTTTTATAATTTTCAACTTTTTTATCCTAACCCCTCACACAAACCTCACCCTCGGCTCCCCGTGCCGGCGGAGCATACGGACGGCCATCTCAAGGGCGTCGGGGCCGTCGTCGTGGGCGCCCCTGGGGAACTGGATTAGCTGGTCTATCAGGGCCTTCTGGTCCTGTCTGAAAAGGATGCTCCCAGATTCTATAAGCGGTGAAAGGCTTCCGACCCTGGCCACCTTGTCAGAGAAATTCCTTACGGGACGGATGGGGATGAAGAGGCCCAGTTTACGGGAGGTCTCCTCAAGGATGTCCTTCAAGACCACCTGGAAGGCGTTGGTCTCAATGGCCAGGCAGAGGAAGTGGGGGATTCCGATTGCGGATTGCTGACTGCTGACTTCTGATAGCTGACTGCTGACTACTTGGGCAGACCACCTCTGGAAGTTCCTGACAGCGGCCTCCAGGGTCTCCCTGGGACTCCCACGTACAAGCTCCACCTCAAGTACATAAATCCTCCCCGCCTGCTGGCCCACCGTGACCAGGGCGGAGTAGTCGCCTGGACGGGGGTGCCCGCCCGAGGTGGGCCACCGCCCACCCCGGCCCTTGGCGGGGGTGGGCGGTGGCCCACCTCGGGCGGGCACC
>JASEHG010000300.1 GCA_030018855.1 Candidatus Brocadiaceae bacterium | reverse complement strand
CCATTCTCGGCAAGTCTTCAAAATTGTGTAGAGTCTTGGTTTGAGGTCTCAGAGGTAGCCGCAACCTTTAGGTTGCGTTCAGTGAACCACGTAGGGTTCACCGCCACATACCCCACGTGGTGCGTGGTTCGCAGGCTAAAGCCTGCGGCTACAGGCGGAGAGGGGAAAGGCCTGATTCACCTTACGGCAAAAATTTCTCTGTGTGCCTTAACTTCTCCGGCAGGTATTTGTCTATCACGTAATTAAGCCCATGCTTGGCCAGGGCCTGCTGTTCCGCACGGACGCCCATCTTTATCATCTGCCTGAAGGCCTCCTGCCACTCCTTGTGGTGGAGTATGAAGGGGTCGTTCTTCAAGGCATCCTGGGCACGCTTGATGTCCACCTCCTTCAGGGGGTGGGTGGGGAGCTTGTAATCTATGATGTCCTGCGGGGTAACGCCCAGGTATCTGGCGCTGGGGACACAGAAGTATTTATTTATGTGGGCGGCGTTTCCGGAGCCTACCTTGAGGGTACGGTATATGTTACCAATACCGTAGGGGTCGCCGTCCACAAAAGCATAGACAGGTATCTTCTTCTCTTCGGCGAGCCTTCGGACAAAGCGACGGCAGGCCCTGGTGGGCACTCCACCCATAGAGACCAGTATACAATTGGCCTTCTTCCAGTAGGCGTGTTTGGCCAGTCGCTGGAACATACCGGCCGTCTCTATCGCCAGGACAAACCCGGCGTCCGTCTCAAACTTCAGGTGTTCTACCGATATAGGTACAGAGTAGGCCCCTGAACCGAACTTGGTGCAGTCAATCCTGAGGGGCTTTCCCCTGTCGTCCTTATCAATGACGACCAGCCTCCCTGCTATCTCACCGCCCTTTTCTTCGGGGATGAAGCCCAGTTGCTCACGGTTCATCTCAAACAGGGCCTCCAGGTCGTCAATGACGGTATCGGATTCGTCCTGCTCGTCAAAGCGGGCCTCCTCCCAGTTCTTTGAGACGTAATAGGCCTCTCGCTTGGTGGCAATGTCGTCCTCCTCTACCAGTTCCTTGGAGAGGGACATCAGCCTCAGTGTCTGCGCAAAGGTCTTGACGGTGTTGACCGTCAGGGTGCGGACCTTTTTATGTCCCTTCAGTTCAAAGAAGCCGTGTTCCGGGCGGTACTTCACGTTCCCCAGTGTCCGTAGGGGGAAACTCATGGTAGGCTTCTGTTTCTTTATAATCTTGCCATGAATGGTAGCCGCCTCGGACTTTATCTCTTTAAGGACTTCTGTCATTGTCTACTCCTTTGTTTTTTGTCATTCTGAACGAAGTGAAGAATCTCTTTTTGCAATGTACTTTGTGCCTCTTTCTACATTCCTGAGCAGAACTAGACCCTTCTCCACCTCAGGCGGATCAGGGTGACAGCTAGGGCAAAGGCCGCCACCCAGACGTCATTCTGAGCGAAACGAAGAATCTCATACCAAAGACGTAAGACTAGACCCTTCGCTTACACTCAGGGTGACAGGAAGTGGTGTCATTCTGAGCGGAGCGAAGAATCTCTTAGCCATTCTGCACTCAAATCCTTCCATTTGGGATTCACCGATTCAATCAGGGTGATCTTCTTTTTTCTCAGCCACCCTTTAATTTGTTTCTCCCATTTTATTGCAGTAAGGGCATCACCCACTGCTTCATAATATACCAATCTGGTTAGCTTGTACTTTTTAGTAAACCCTTCAACTAAATAATGTTTGTGTTCAAAAACCCTACGCTCCAGATTATTCGTTATGCCTGTGTAAAGCGTGCCCGATTTGTTCGTCATAATGTATACATAATACTGTCGCATCTTTTAGGAGACCCTTCGCTACGCTCAGGG
>JASEHG010000002.1 GCA_030018855.1 Candidatus Brocadiaceae bacterium | reverse complement strand
CATCAGCAGCTCCAGCTTCATAAGCGGGCCACAGATTTAAACTTAAGGAGAAGGTGATATGGCAAAGGAAGTATTTAAGAGAACGAAGCCTCACGTAAACGTTGGAACTATTGGACACATAGACCACGGCAAAACTACCCTGACCTCCGTGATAACTCACATCCTTGCAAAGGCAGGACTGGCCAAGGAGAGGCCCTTTGATACCATAGACAATGCCCCGGAGGAGAAGGAAAGGGGTATCACCATTGCTATCTCTCACGTAGAGTATGAGACGGAAAAGAGACACTACGCACACGTGGACTGCCCCGGCCATGCAGACTACATAAAGAATATGATTACAGGGGCGGCCCAGATGGACGGGGCTATACTGGTAGTTAGCGCCCCGGATGGGCCTATGCCCCAGACCAGGGAGCATATCCTCCTGGCCCGTCAGGTAGGGGTACCTGCCATAGTGGTATTTATGAACAAGCTAGATGCCTTAGAGGATAAGGAACTCCAGGATTTGGTGGAGATGGAGGTCAGGGAACTATTAAAGAAGTACAAATTCCCGGGGGACGAGACCCCAGTGGTTAGGGGCTCGGCCTTGAATGCCAGTGGTTGTGGTTGCGCCAAGAGGGAGTGCCCAAAGTGCGGGCCAATATGGCAGTTAATGGACGCCGTGGATAACTATGTCCCCACCCCCAAGAGGGAGATAGAAAAGCCCTTCCTTATGTCTATAGAAGACGTCTTCAGTATAAAGGGCAGGGGCACCGTGGGTACCGGGAGGGTGGATAGGGGCAAGGTAAAGGTTGGAGAAGAGATAGACATAGTGGGCCTCAGCCGGGAGATAAAGAAGACGGTGGTGACAGGGGTGGAGATGTTTAATAAGACCCTGGATGAAGGTCAGGCCGGGGACAATTTGGGGATACTCCTCCGAGGGATAGAGAAAGAACAACTTGAGAGGGGACATGTACTTGCGGCTCCAGGAAGCATCACCCCCCATACGGACTTTGAGGCTGAGGTATACATCCTGACCAAAGAAGAGGGAGGCAGGCACACCCCCTTCTTCAAGGGCTACAGGCCACAGTTTTACTTCAGGACTACGGACGTTACCGGCGTAGCAAACCTACCCCAGGGGACGGACATGGTTATGCCTGGGGACAACGTAAAGCTCTCCATAGAACTCATTACCCCGATAGCCATGGAAGAGAACCTCAGGTTTGCTATCCGAGAGGGTGGTCATACCGTGGGGGCTGGGGTAGTTACCAAGATACTTAAATAATGGTATAATGGTACGTGAAGCTATAACCCTAATCTGTTCCGAGTGTTCCGGCAGGAACTACCGGAGTACCCGGAAGGCCAGGGCTACCGAGAAGTTGGAGATCAAGAAGTACTGTCGCTACTGTAGGAAACATACGGTGCATAAGGAACACAAGAAATAGGGAACTAGGTCCGTAGCTCTAATGGTAGAGCACCGGACTCCAAATCCGGGTGTTGGGGGTTCGAGTCCCTCCGGACCTGCCATTAACATCGGGCCGGGAATGGCTCTAGAGATTTATAAAAAAAACCAAGGGATTCATGCAAGGATTTTTATGGGGGCAGGTCTTGGGCTCCTGACCCTGATGGCCGCCCATGCCTTATACGGGAGCTTCATAGAATCCCCTGAGGTGTATGCGGGTGCCAGAGTACCACTGGTAGAGATGCCACTCACCTGGGGTCTTGCCAGTGCCATTGTATTTTTTATCATCAGCACGGTTATTATTGGGGCACTGACTACGGGCCTTGAGACAGGCCTCGGGACGCTGGATAGTAATAGTAAAAAGGTAGTGGAGTTCCTAATAGATACACAGGGAGAACTCCAGAAGGTCTCCTGGCCCACTAGAGAGGAACTTACAGGCTCCACGGTGGTGGTGATATTCTCGGTAATCGTATTGGGTATTTACATCTTTGGGGTAGATTGGGTAATAACAAGGGTCATGCAATGGATAGGCTTTCTATGAAGGCCTCCTGCCTTGGGCAGGGCGGGTTAGCATCTAAGAGGAATACCCCAAATCTCGTAGTAATATTCCTCCAGTCCGGCCTCTAGGTATCTATCGGCAAGAAAGGTATCCCACTAATCCACATTGAGTGTGCTTGTAATCGTATGAAGAAGTGGTTTGTACTGAGGGTACAGAGTAACAAAGAAGATAAGGTAAGAAAGGCCCTGGAGGAGTGCATAAAGGCCAGGGGCCTAGAAAACAAGGTCTCCAAGGTCTTGGTGCCCACGGAGAAGGTCTCTGAGATTAAAGGCGGTAAAAAGAGGATTAGCGAAAGGAAGGTCTTCCCTGGTTATATTATGGCAGAAGTAGAGGTGGACGAACAGGGGAACATGCCTTCCGATGTATGGTTCCTCATAAGAGAAACCCCAGGGTCAGGGGACTTCTTGGGAGGAGAACGCACCAAGCCAGTACCCATGGCCACTTATGAGGTAGAAAAGATGCTCTCTGAGGTGGAAAAGGGCGAGGAGAGACCCAAGGCCAAGATACATTTCAAGGAAGGAGAAAGGGTCAGGGTCAAGGAAGGCCCCTTTGAGAACTTTGAGGGCATAGTGGAAGAGATTATGGAAGGGACTGGGAGGGTGAGGATAATTATCACCATCTTTGGAAGGGCAACCCCGGTAGAGCTAGAATACTGGCAAGTAGAGACGGTATAAATGGCAAAGAAGGAAGTAATAGCGAAGGTAAAACTCCAGATACCAGCAGGTCAGGCCACACCAGCCCCTCCTGTGGGGCCAGCCCTGGGCCAGCATGGGGTAAATATTGGGCTCTTCGTCTCTAAATTTAATGAGAAGACCAAGAGTAGTCCTGGTATTATAACTCCAGTAGAATTAACTATTTATAAAGACAAAACCTTTGATTTTGTACTGAAGTCTCCCCCAGCCGCTGTGCTACTGAAACAGGCATCAGGCATAGCCAAGGGTTCAGGGGTTCCCAACAAGGAGAAGGTGGGCAAGGTAACAAAACAACAGGTCTTAGATATAGCCAAGGCCAAGCTCTCAGACCTTAACACCAAAGACCTCCAGGAGGCGGCGAAGATGGTGGAAGGGACGGCAAGGAGTATGGGCCTGACGGTAGGAGATTAACTAGTGGTTGCCCGGAGCAAGAGATACATTGAGAGCAAGAAGCGGTTTGATGGCAATAAGGAGTATTCCATAAAAGAGGCCGTGGACATCCTGAAGGGTTTCCCACCGGCAAAATTTGACCAGAGCGTGGAACTCTCCTTTAAGTTGGGTATAGACCCAAAACGTTCGGACCAGATGTTAAGAGACGCATTCTCGTTGCCCAAAGGGGTAGGCAAGTCTAGAAGGGTAGTAGTCTTTACCACAGGTGAACGTGCGGAAAAGGCCCTTAAGGCCGGCGCAGAAGAGGCTGGCTCTGATGAGCTTATAAAGAAGGTAGAAGGGGGCTGGATGGATTTTGACGTGGCCATAGCCACCCCTGACATGATGCGACAGATTGGAAAACTAGGGAGGGTACTGGGGCCGCAGGGGAAAATGCCATCTCCCAAATCCGGGACTGTTACAGAAGACGTGGAAAAGGCCGTAGGGGAGTTTAAGGCAGGGAAGATTGAATACAGGAGCGATGCAGGAGGAAACGTACATGCACTGGTAGGAAGACTCTCCTTCTCTGCGGAAGACCTGCAAGAGAATATACATGCCTTTGTATCCCACATCGTGGCCTCCAGGCCCCCTTCAGCCAAGGGGACATTCATAGAGAGGATATGTCTTTCTGCTACGATGAGTCCTGGCATAAAACTAACTATCTGAAAACTATGGTCAGCATAATAAATAAGGCGATAGTAAAAGAACTGGCCCAGAGGTACCAGCATACCAGAAACTGCATGGTGGTAGGCTATCAAGGCCTGAAGTCCCTGGAGGCTAACGAGCTAAGGAAAGACCTCTACACGAAGAAGATACACTTGGAGATAGTAAAAAACTCCCTGACCTCTCTGGCCTTCAAGGAGATAGGCCTGGAAGGGATGGGGAGGCTGCTGGAAGGGCCTTCTGCCCTGGTAACTGGGCCAATGGACTCAGCGGTACTGGCCAAGACCGTAGTGGAGTGGTCAAAGAAGGTGCTTGCCCTGAAGATAAGGGGAGGGATGGTAGAGGGCAATGTAATATCAAGCCCGGAGGTAGAAGTACTCTCCAGGCTGCCAACTAAACCCGTCCTTCACACCCAGTTCGTCACACTCCTGCAGGCCCCGTTAAGTAGGTTGGCTGCGGTACTGAGCGCCCCTCTCCACAAGCTGCGGGGCGACTTAGAGGCCCTTAAGGACAAGAGGGAGAAAGAAAGTACTAGTGCCGCCCCAGCTAGCTAAATTAGGTGAAAAGCTGGGATGGCATTGGATAGAAAAAGAGTTGAAACGGTACTAAGCAATACTGGAGGATAAAAGATGACTACTGAGACAGCAAAGGCAGCCCCCTCGGAAAAAATAAACCAGATACTGGATCTGGTAGGCGGGCTGACCTTACTAGAGACCTCACAATTGGTGAAGGCCTTTGAGGAACGTTTTGATGTGACCGCCATGGCAGCAGCCCCAGTAGCTGTAGCCGCTGCGGGAGCACCGGCAGCAGCCGCCGCCCCAGCCGAGGAAAAGACCACCTTTGACATCATCCTCAAATCCGCAGGGGCCAACAAGATCCAGGTTATTAAAGTGGTAAGGGTCCACACTACCCTTGGCCTTAAAGAGGCAAAGGAATTGGTAGATTCTGCACCTAAGCCCCTGAAGGAAGGCGTTAGCAAGGAAGACGCTGCCAAGATCAAGAAAGAACTGGAAGAGGCCGGGGCCACAGTGGAGGTCAAGTAGAGACGGAGTATTCAGGACTAAGTAGGAAAGCAAAATGGAAATAAGAGATTACAGTAAAGTCGCTGAAGTTCTTGAGGTGCCCAACCTCACTCAGATACAGACAGGGGCCTACAGGAGCTTCCTCCAGGCAGACGTCCCTGCTTCAAGGCGAGGGAACAAGGGGTTAGAGGCCATTCTGAGGGAGATATTCCCTATAAAGAGTTACGATGAAAAACTCGTACTTGAGTACGTAAAGTACGAGCTGGGGAAGGCCAGGTACACCGCAGAGGAGTGCAAACAGTTGCGGCTTACTTATGGGAGACCCTTACGACTCCGCCTGAGGTTTACTAATACGGAGAAGCAAGAGAGTGTAGAGGAGGACGCCTACATAGGAGAGATGCCGGTAATGGTGGGCGGGGGGGAGTTCATCATCAATGGCAAGGAGAGGGTCGTCGTCATCCAGCTCCACCGCTCCCCAGGCGTAGACTTCCTTGAGGAGGTGTACGCAGAGAAGAGGCTCCACTCCTGCAGGATAATCCCTGAAAGGGGCAGTTGGGTAGAGATAGAGGTGAGTAAGAAGGATACGCTCCATATCCGCATAGACCAGAGCGGGCGTTTTCCTGCCGCCTGTTTCCTGAGGGCCATGACGGAGGAGTTCTCCAGGGACGAGGATATACTGCGACTTTTTTATGAAACAGAGGTAGTTAAATTAACTTCCCCCTCCAGACTGAAAGGGAGCTACTCTGCCCAGACGGTCTTTGACCCCAAGACCGGAGAGGTGGTCCTTAAGGCAGAGGCCCTTATTACGGACGAAGTATTAGATACGCTCATTAAGCTGGACTTAAAAGAGATAGAGGTTGTAAAGAAAGTAGATGACCCAATAATCTTAAACTCCCTGGAAGAGGACAAGACAAAGAGCCACGAAGAGGCCCTCAGGAAGCTCTATGCCCGTTTCCGCCCAGGTAACCCTCCGCAACTAGACAAGGCCAAACAACTCTTCTACGAGAAATTTTTTGACCCC
Source organism: Candidatus Brocadiaceae bacterium (assembly GCA_030018855.1). Classification (GTDB taxonomy): domain Bacteria; phylum Planctomycetota; class Brocadiia; order Brocadiales; family Bathyanammoxibiaceae; genus 2-12-FULL-52-36. Next base: position 27,193 of record JASEHG010000002.1, on the reverse strand, counting down.
AACAGGTATCAGCTGGGGTCGGTGGGCAGGTTCCGCCTGAACAGAAAACTCTCCCAGGAGGTCTCAGATTCAGAGATGACCCTCCAGAAGGAGGACATAGTAAACTCCATCAAGTACCTAATAAAACTGAGGAGGGGGGAGGGGGTAGTAGATGACATAGACCACCTGGGGAACAGGAGGTTGAGGTGTATAGATGAATTGGTGGGGGAGGAACTCCGCAGGGGCTTCTTGAAGCTACGCAGGACGGTGCAGGAGAGGATGAGCGGGAAGGAAGCTGAACAACTCACTCCCAGGGCACTTATCAACAGTAAGACCATTATGTCCACCATAGACTACTTCTTCAGCAGGGGAGAACTCTCTCAGGTGCTTGACCAGACTAACCCCCTGGCCCAGCTTACCCATGAGAGGCGTCTCAGCGCCCTGGGCCCTGGAGGGCTTAACCGCAAGAGGGCAGGGTTTGAGGTAAGGGACGTGCACGTCTCCCACTACGGGAGGATATGTCCCATTGAGACACCAGAAGGTACTAACATCGGACTTATCGCCTCCTTGAGCATCTTTACTACCGTGGACGAATATGGGTTCCTGATCACCCCCTATCAGAAGGTAAAAGGCGGGAAACCCACCGGGGAGATACAGAATCTAAGGGCCGACGAGGAGGAAGGCAAGATATTGGCCCCCGCAGATGCATTGGCCGGCCTGGATGGCCAGGGAAAGGGATTACCTGAAAAGGTACTGGCCAGATACAACGGAGATTTCCAGGTGACTGGCCCCAAAGAGGTGAGTTTTGTAGACGTCTCCCCTAGACAGCTCGTAGGGGTCTCAGCTAGCCTTATCCCATTCCTGGAGCACAGCGACGCTAACCGTGCACTCATGGGCTCTAACATGCAGCGTCAGGCGGTACCTCTCCTTAAGACGGAACCACCCATAGTCTCCACCGGGATGGAGAAAGTGGTCGCCAAGAACTCCAGCATGACCTTGAAGGCCGAGAATTCCGGTACGGTTACTAAAGTCACGGGTGATACCATCGTTATAGACGATAGAGACGTCTACTCCCTGAGAAAATTTGTGGGGCTTAATGAGCGCACCTGCCTTAACCAGAGACCCATAGTCTCAGAGGGCCAGAAGGTAAAGAAGGGAGACATCCTTGCCGATGGGGCTGCTACCTGTAATGGGGAACTCAGCCTGGGCAAGAACGTCCTTGTCGCCTTCCTGGCCTGGGATGGCTACAATTTTGAGGACGCCATCGTGGTGAGCGAGAGACTCCTCAAGGACGATTATTTCTCTTCCATCCACATAGAGGAATTTGAGGTAGAGGTCAGAGAGACCAAACTGGGGAAAGAGGAGTTTACCAGGGACATACCCAACGTGTCGGAAAGGGTATTGAAGAACCTGGATGAGCACGGCATAGTCCTGGAAGGCACAAAGGTCAAGCCAGGGGAGGTATTGGTGGGAAAGATTGCCCCCAAGAGCCGCAGTGAACTATCCCCAGAGGAGAAGCTCCTCTACGCCATCTTTGGGCGGGCTGGAGAAGACGTCAGGAACGAATCCTTTGAGGTGCCTTCCGGGGCAGAAGGGATTGTAATGGGTACCCAGAGGTTCTCACGCAAGGCCTATCTCCCCGAAGAAGAAAGACAGAGTATAAATCAAGAAATAAACAGGCTGGAGAACCATTATGGTAAAGAGATAGCCAGTGAGTTTACGGCCATGCTCCATACCCTGCAGAAAGAGATACACGAGCCCCTGGTGGATAGCCAGACCAGCGAAGAGTTCAAAATCAGGGCAGGAATGACGTCCAAACAGGTGCTGGAGGTAGTGGAGACCTTCAACGTAGAAAATATCGCATTCAGCACCAACAAGAAGAGGGAGCAGGCAATAGCCCTTTGCCAGCCTTTCCTACAGAGGATAGAGACCCTTGAGGACGAGAGGAACAGAAAGACAAACCAGCTCAAGAGGGGTGACGAACTCCCAAGCGGTGTCCTGGAGGTGGCTAAGGTATCCCTTGCCACCAAGAGAAAGCTCTCCGTAGGAGACAAGATGGCAGGGAGGCATGGTAATAAAGGGGTAATTGCCAAGATACTCCCGGAGGAAGACATGCCCTTCCTGGAAGACGGCACCCCAGTGGACGTCTTGCTTAACCCGTTAGGGGTACCTTCCAGGATGAACGTCGGGCAAATCCTGGAGACCCACCTTGGTTGGGCGGCCAGGAAGCTGGGATTCCGCGCCATCACCCCTGTCTTCGTAGGGGCCACGGAAGAAGAGATAAAGAACACCCTCAATGAGGCGGGGCTCCCGGAAGATGGAAAGGTAACCCTCTACGACGGGCGTACTGGAGAGCCGTTTGAACAGAAGGTTACCGTGGGCTACATGTATGTGATGAAACTACACCACCTTGTAGATGACAAGGTGCATGCCAGGGCCACCGGTCCCTACTCTCTCATCACCCAGCAACCCCTGGGTGGAAAGGCCCGTTTTGGTGGGCAGAGGTTTGGAGAGATGGAGGTATGGGCCCTGGAGGCTTACGGTGCCGCCTACAACCTCCAGGAACTACTTACGGTCAAGAGTGATGATGTGGAGGGCAGGACGAAGATTTACGAGGCCATGGTCAAAGGAGAGAATTGCCTGGAGGCCGGGACCCCTGCCTCCTTTGAGGTGTTATCCAGAGAGGTACAAGGCCTCTGTCTCAATCTGGAGTTAGAGAAGAAGAAATTTTAGTGAGGTATAATTTGTGGAAAACCTGTTAGAAAAGATAAACGAATATGACGCCGTAAAGATACGCCTGGCCTCCCAGGAGGACATCCGCAGTTGGTCTTACGGAGAGGTGAAGAAGCCGGAGACCATCAACTACCGTACCTACAGGCCGGAGAAGGACGGTCTCTTCTGCGAGAAAATTTTTGGACCAGAAAGGAACTGGGAGTGCTTCTGCGGTAAGTATAAGGGGATAAAACATAAAGGGATAGTATGCGATAGATGCGGCGTAAAGATTACCCATTCCAGGGTGAGAAGGAAACGGATGGGCCACATAAACCTGGCCGCCCCAGTGGTCCACATCTGGTTCTTTAAGGCTATGCCTTCCAGGTTGGGCATCCTTCTGGGGATGAAGACCAGCAGACTGGAAAGGGTTATTTACTTCCAGGACTACGTGGTCATAGACCCCGGGAATACACCCCTTAAGGAATACCAGTTACTCAGCGAAGAAGAACACCGCGACTGCCAGGAGAAGTATGGGGAACACAGTTTCAAGGCCGGGATGGGGGCCGAGGCCCTTGAGGCCCTCTTAAAGAAATTGGACCTGGTACAACTCTCTAAAGAACTGCGGGAGACGCTGGCCCATACCTCTGCCCGCCAGCGACAGAGAGAGATTATCCGTAGACTGGAGCTTGTAGAGGCAATGAGGGACTCCGGGAACAAACCCGAGTGGTTAGTCCTCAGGGTAATACCGGTTATACCCCCAGACCTCAGGCCGCTGGTCCTCCTTGAGAGTGGTAATTTTGCTACCAGTGACCTCAATGACCTCTACAGGAGGATTATAAACCGCAACAACCGACTGAAAAAACTTATAGAGCTAAATGCCCCGGAGGTCATCATACGGAACGAGAAGAGGATGCTCCAGCAGGCCGTAGACGCCCTCTTTGACAACGAGCGCTCCAAACGTCCGGTACTGGGCAGTAATAATAGGCCGCTGAAGAGCCTCACGGACATGATCCAGGGTAAACAGGGGCGCTTCAGGGAGAACCTGTTGGGCAAGAGGGTAGACTATTCCGCCCGTTCAGTGATAGTGGTAGGCCCTGAACTCAAACTCCACCAGGTAGGCATCCCCAAAAAGATAGCCCTGGAACTCTTCCAGCCCTTCGTCATCCGTAGACTCAGGGAACTGGGTCTGGCCGATGCAATAAAGAGCGCCAAACGCATACTAGCCAAGAAAGAAGAGGTGGTGTGGGACATCCTGGAAGAGGTGGTATGCCATCACCCCGTGTTACTTAACAGGGCCCCCACCCTGCACCGAATTGGCATCCAGGCCTTTGAGCCTGTCCTCGTAGAGGGTAATGCCATAAAGCTCCATCCCCTCGTATGCAAAGGTTTTAATGCCGACTTTGATGGTGACCAGATGGCCGTCCATCTGCCCCTCTCCTACGAGGCTCAAATAGAGGCCGTAACACTCATGCTATCCACTAATAATATCTTTTCCCCTGCCTCAGGAGAACCTATCATCACACCCTCCCAGGATATAGTGCTGGGTTGTGCGTACCTCACCTTCTGGATGGAAGACGAGAGGTTTGAAAAACCCAGGAGGGTCTTTAGCTCCATAGAGGAGGTATTCCTGGCCCATGCCGAGAAAAAGGTAAAGGTGCACACCCATATAGAGGTCAGACTTCCTAAGGGAAAGACAGTTATGAGCAAGGAAGGGCCTCAAGAGACTACCAACGGGCTACTCAAGACTACCGTAGGGAGGGTTGTATTTAACAACATCCTTCCAGAGGACCTGCCCTTTTATAATTACAACCTGGACCAGAAGGGCCTGAACCGTATCATACACGATTGCTACAGAAACCTGGGCAGAGAGACGACCATTGAACTCCTGGACAGTATCAAGAGCCTGGGTTTCAAGGAATGCACCAAGGCAGGTCTCTCCATCAGTATAAGCGACCTCAAGATGCCCAGGAAGAAGCCCCAAATCATAGCCAAGGCGGAGGCAGAGGTGGATAAGATCCAGAAGCACTACCGTAAGGCGGCCATCACCGAGGGGGAACGCTACAACCAAATCATAGATACCTGGACCGACGCCACCAACATCGTGGCTGAGGAGATGCTAAAAGAACTGGAGACAGACACAAAAGAAGGCAGACCACACCTTAATCCCGTCTTTCTTATGATGAACTCTGGTGCCAGAGGGAGCGGCCAGCAGATGCGTCAGCTGGCAGGCATGAGGGGCCTTATGGCCAAACCTTCGGGACGCATCATTGAGACGCCTATAAAGGCCAACTTCAGGGAGGGGCTGGGGGTGTTAGAATACTTCAGTTCCACCCACGGCGCAAGAAAGGGGTTGGCTGATACTGCCCTTAAGACGGCCGATAGCGGCTACCTCACCAGAAAGCTGGCAGACGTGGCACAGAACGTGGTAGTTACTGGAAGAGACTGTGGTACCCTTGGTGGTATTACCAAGAGCACCGTCTATAGAGGGGACAAGGTGGAAGTACCGCTGAGCAAGGTCGTCACGGGAAGGGTTGCCAGGAATGCCATAGTGGACCTGGTAAAGGACGAGGTCATAGTTAAAGAGGACGAGCTAATAACGGAGGACAAGGCCAAGAGGATAGAGGCCCTGGGCCTTGACAAGATAAAGGTCCGCTCCCCGCTGGCCTGCGAGATGCCCTTAGGGGTGTGCAGTATGTGTTACGGGATGGACCTCTCAAGGGGTGAGCCGGTAGAGGAAGGTACGGCCGTGGGTATTATAGCGGCCCAGTCTATAGGAGAACCAGGTACTCAGCTCACCATGAGGACGTTCCATATAGGAGGTACGGCCGCCCGTTCCGTTGAAGAGTCTGAACTCAGGTCAAAGAGGGCAGGGGTGGTAGAGTTTGCCTCTAACCTGAAGGTAGTAAAGAATCCCGAGGGCCAGATAGTCTCCCTGGTAGGCAATGGTGAGATTAACATCCTGGATGAGAAGGGGAGACTCATAGATAAATATATGGTGCCACTGGGTGCAGCCCTTCTGATAAAGAATGGGGAGAAGGTAGGGGCACAGCACCTCCTGGCCAGGTGGGACCCGCATATGACCCCCATACTGGCAGAGTTCAAGGGACTCATACGCTTTGAGGACATCCTGGAAGGCAAGACCATGCGCACGGAGGTGGACACCCAGGCAGGCATTAAGAGGAAAGTCATAATAGAACACAAAGGGGACTTCCACCCACAGATTATTATAGAAGACGCCTCTGGGAAGATACTCAGTGCCGATCCCATACCAGAAAAGGCCTATATAGAGGCAGAAGAAGGCGAAGAGGTGAACCCGGGCGTCCTCCTGGCCAAAACCCCCAGAGAGATAGCACGCACGGAGGATATCACCGGTGGGCTGCCCAGGGTGACGGAAATCTTTGAGGCGAGGAAGCCAAAAGACCCGGCCGTAATCAGCGAGATAGACGGCATGGTGGAGTTGGGAGAAAAGAGGAGGGGTAAGAGGACGATAATCGTTACGGACGAGGTCTCAGGCCACCAAAGGGAACACCTGGTCCCCAGGGGAAAGCACCTCAGGGTACACAGGGGTGACCGCGTGAAGGCTGGAGACCCACTGGTAGAAGGTCCCCTCGTGATACAGGACGTCCTGCGCGTGTGTGGAGAAGAAGACCTGCAGCAGTATATGTTAAAAGAGGTGCAGAACGTCTACCGCTCCCAGAACGTACCTATAGACGATAAACACATAGAGATTATTATCTGTCAGATGCTCAGGAAGATAAAGGTGGACGAACCAGGGGACACTACCTTCCTGCCGGGGCAGATTATAGACAAGTTCAAGTTTAAAGAAGAGAACAAAAGGACAAAAGAGTCTAAAGGCAAACCTGCCACAGCCAAACCCCTGCTTATGGGTATAACTAAGGCCTCTCTGCAGTCCGAGAGTTTCATCTCAGCGGCCAGCTTCCAGGAGACTACCAAGGTCCTTGCCTTAGCCGCCCTTAGAGGACAGAGGGACAATCTCCAGGGTCTTAAGGAAAACGTCATCCTGGGGCACCTGGTCCCCGCCGGCACGGGCTTTAAGGCCTTCGCGGGCCTGGAGGTGAGGAAGACGGAGCTGGAGGCCCCCTAAGGAATCCAGTTGAAAAGAAAAGCTTAAAGAGGAGGAAAGCCCCTTTTATGCCTACGATAAACCAGTTGATAAGAAAAGGGAGGAAAAGGGTAAGTAAGAAGAGCAAATGCCCTGACCTCTCCCATTGCCCTCAAAAAAGGGGCGTATGTCTGCAGGTTATGACCAGGACCCCCAAGAAGCCCAACTCTGCCCTGCGGAAGGTGGCCAGGGTCAGACTTTCTAATGGTAGAGAGATTACTGCCTACATCCCGGGGGAGGGCCATAACCTCCAGGAACACTCCATTGTCCTGGTTAGGGGAGGGAGGGTGAGAGACCTCCCTGGTATAAAGTATCATATCATCCGAGGCACCCTGGACTCATCCGGGGTAGAAGGCAGGAGAAGGAGTCGCTCCAGGTACGGGGCCAAGAGTCCCAAGTAAAGGAGTAAAACTTTATGGCTTTAGAATACAGGAGTACAGAGGCCTTCCTTAAACCCGACGTGGTGTACGGGAGCAAGCTGGTCTCCAAGTTTATTAACAACCTGATGAAGAAAGGGAAGAAGAGCCTGGCAGAGAAGACGTTGTACGGCGCCCTGGAACTGGTTAAGAAGCGCCTGCCAGACAAAGGTTCCTTAGACGTCCTGGAAACGGCGGTGAACAACGTAAAGCCCCTGGTAGAGGTGCGCTCCCGGCGCATCGGTGGGGCAACTTACCAGGTCCCGATAGAGGTCCAAAGGAGGAGACAGCTTTCCCTGGCCTTCAGGTGGATAATCCAGGCCGCCAAGGCAAAGAAGGGACGTACCATGGCACAGAGACTGGCCGACGAACTTGCGGACGCCTGCAAGAAACAAGGCGCCGCTTATACGAAGAGAGAGAACACACACAAGATGGCCGAGGCCAATAAGGCCTTTGCCCACTTTACGTGGTAAGGAGTCAAGGAGTACCGTGGAGAAGAAACCTTTAGAGAAATTGCGGAACATCGGGATTGCTGCCCACATAGATGCAGGGAAGACCACCCTCAGCGAGAGGGTCCTCTATTACACAGGGAAGGCCTACAAGATGGGCGAGGTAGATGAAGGCACTGCTACCATGGACTGGATGGAGGAGGAGCAGAAGAGGGGAATAACCATTACGGCGGCCGCTACCTCTTGCAGTTGGAAGGATTTCCAGATAAACCTTATTGATACCCCGGGCCACGTAGATTTTACGGCGGAGGTGGAAAGGTCCTTAAGGGTACTGGATGGGGCCGTATGCGTATTTTGCGGGGTAGGGGGGGTAGAGGCACAGTCGGAGACCGTATGGCGTCAGGCTGACAGGTACCGGGTGCCCAGATTATGTTTTGTAAACAAACTGGACAGGGTAGGCTCCGACTTCTTTAAGGTGGTGCAAGAGGTCAGGGAGAAGTTGGGAGCAAAACCAGTTCCCATACAGATACCCCTTGGAAAAGAACAGGATTTCAAGGGTTGTATAGACCTGGTAGAAATGAAGGCATGGGCGTACGAGGGAGAGGAACTGGGTACAAAGTATAAAGAGGTAGACATACCCTCTGAAGACCTGCCCCTCGCCAAGAAGATGCGTGAAGAGATGATAGAGAAGGTGGCAGAAGAGGTGGAATGGCTTATGGAGATGTACCTCAGGGAGGAGCCCATAGGGGAGGCGGAGATTAAGAAGGCCATACGCCAGGCTACCATCAGTACCAAGATAGTCCCGGTACTGTGTGGCTCTGCCCTGAAGAACAAAGGGGTACAGATGCTCCTTGACGCAGTATGCGACTATCTCCCTTCCCCGATGGACGTCCCCCCTGTAGAGGGTACCCATCCCGATAAGGAAGGGGTGATAGTCAGGAAGGTCTCCGAGGAGGAGCCCCTGGCCGCTCTGGCCTTCAAAATCATGACTGACAAACACGGCGACCTTACCTATCTAAGGATGTATGCCGGGCGATTACGTTCGGGACAGAGGGTCTTTAATTCCAGGAAAAACAAGGTGGAGTTAATAAGCCGCATCTACAAGATGCACGCCAATACGAGGGAGCAGGTGGAAGAGACTACGGCAGGGGATATCGTGGCCGCCGTCGGCCTGAAGGATACGGTCACGGGGGACACCCTCTGTGAGCGCCAGCATCAAATCCTCCTGGAGCCTGTACAGTTCCCTGAGACGGTCATCTCCATGGCCATAGAGCCCAAGACCCAGGCGGAGAAGGAGAAACTCATATACGCCCTCAACAAACTAAAGAAGGAAGACCCCACCTTTGGCGTCAAGATGAACGAAGAGACAGGACAGCTCATAATCTCAGGCATGGGGGAACTCCACCTGGAGGTGCTGAAGAACCGTATGCTCAGCGAATACAAGGTGGATGCCAACGTGGGCTCGCCCAAGGTAGCCTATAAGGAGACCCTGGGCAGGGCAGTGCTCATAGAAGAGAAGTTCGTACAGCAGACAGGAGGGCATGGCCAGTACGGCCACGTGGTAATCCTCTTTGAACCCTGTAAAGACGCCCATCCGGTCCTCTTTGAGGATGAGATAGTGGGAGGGGCCATTCCCAAGCCCTACATCAAGGCAGTAGCAAACGCCGTAAAAGAGACTACCCAGGGGGGAGTCCTGGGCGGCTACCCGTTGATTAACGTCAAGGCCACCCTCAAGGATGGTTCTCATCATCCGGTAGATTCCTCCGACCTGGCCTTCTATACCGCAGCCGCCCGGGCCGTGAGCCGTGCAGTGCAAGAGGCTGGCTCTATATTACTAGAGCCTGTGATGAAGGTAGAGGTCTCCGTACCAGAGATGTATCTCGGCGACACCCTTGGGGACCTTAATGGGCGCAGGGCTAACATTATGGAGTTGGATATCAGGAGCGGAGTACGGGTAATCAAGGGCCATGTACCCCTGTCGGAGATGTTTGGCTATGCCACGGCCTTAAGGTCTCTCACCAGTGGACGCGGGAGCTACATTATGGAACCTTTTGAGTACAGGGCCGTTCCAAAAGAACTTTGCGTGTCAGCCAGTTAGTGGTTGACATAGAAAGAAAAATTGTTAAGATACAAAGCTTTTCCACAGGTGAATGATGGTAATTGACCAAAAGATAAGGATAAGGATGGAGGCCTATGACCACAAGGTGCTGGACCAGGCCGCCAGTGAGATAGTAGATACGGCCAAGAGGACCGGGGCCAAGGTCTTTGGACCTATACCACTGCCTACCCGCATAGAGAGGTACACCGTACTGAGGTCTCCCCACGTGGATAAGAAGTCCAGGGAGCAATTTGAAATCCGCACCCACAAACGCCTCATAGATATCGTAGAACCCACTGCTAAGACGGTGGATTCCCTGAACAGGCTCAATATGCCTGCCGGGATAGAGATAAAGATCAAGGTCTAGCCTTAGAGAATCTGCTGGAGACTTTCAGATGATTAGTGGAATACTAGGGAAAAAAATTGGCATGACCCAGCTCTTCCAAAAGGACGGTCTGCTAGTGCCCATTACCGTCTTACAGGCAGGACCATGTCATGTCCTCCAGGTGAAGACCAGGGAGAAGGATGGGTATCCTGCCGTACAATTGGGTTTTGACGACAAGAAAGAAAAGAGTGCCTCAGAGCCAGAGATAGGACACGCCAAGAAGGCCGCGGCTACTCCAAAAAGGTTTATCCGAGAGGTCTCTTACACAGACGAGACACCACCTCAGCCTGGACAATCCTTCGGTGTTGAAGTCTTTGCGGAGATAAAGAAGGTGGACGTCATAGGGCTGACCAAGGGAAAGGGTTTTCAAGGAGGTATGAGGAGGTGGGGCTTTCGTGGAGGCCCAGACACCCACGGCTCAACAAGGCACAGGTCTCCTGGGTCAATAGGCTCCAACACCGATCCAGGCAGGGTCTGGAAGGGCAAGCGCATGGCAGGGCACATGGGTGTGGAGAGGGTAACCGTCCAGGACTTGAAGGTAGTAAATGTAGATACCAAGAGGAACCTCCTCATGGTCAGAGGAGCAGTGCCAGGGGTTGATGGGGGCTACGTAATAATCAGGCGGAGTATAAAGGGAAAGAAATAGATGATAGAGTTGGCAGTATATAACAGCCAGGGAAAGGAAGTGGAAAAGCTCTCTTTGGCAGAGGAACGCCTTGGAGTAGAGGTGAAGAAGGCCCTCCTCAAGGAGGCTGTCCTCATGTACGAGGCCAACAAGAGGGTGGGCACGGCCTGTACCAAGACCAAGGCAGAGGTCCATGGTTCTGGCAGGAAGCCCTGGGCCCAGAAGCACACCGGTAGGGCAAGGGCCGGTACGGTCCGCTCCCCGCTGTGGAGAAAGGGGGGGGTGGTCTTCGGTCCCAAGCCTAGAGACTATTCCTACCAGATACCTAAGAAGGCAAAGAAGGCGGCCCTGCATTCTGCCCTCCTGGGTAAACTCCTGGATAGAGAGGTTACGGTGGTAGACAGGTTAGAGCTTGATGCCCCCCGCACCAAAAAGATGGTCCAACTTCTAAAGACATTGGGTATCCATGAGAGTTGCCTGATAGTAGCCAAGGACGATAACCATGCCCTCTGGAAGTCTGTCAGGAACATCCCCGGGATGGCCCTCATGCCTGCCTCCCAACTTAACGCCTATGAGATTCTAAGAAGGAAAAGACTCCTTATTACGAAGGACCAGCTAAGCGGCATACAGTAGACATGGATATCTATCAGATAATCAGGAAGCCTTTACATACAGAAAAGAGCGTTACCGACAGAGACAAGCAGGCCGCCTACCACTTTGAGGTGGACAGGAAGGCCAACAAGATACAGATAAAAGAGGCGATAGAGAAACTCTTCAAGGTGGAGGTCCTTAAGGTGAGGACTATGAACAAGAGGGGCAAACCACGAAGGACCAAATACGGCCCCTTAAAAATCAATACCTGGAAAAAGGCCGTTGTAACCCTGGCAGAAGGTAATACCATAGATTTAGGATACTAGAGATGCTCAAATACTATAAACCTACTTCTCCTGGCAGACGCTTTGCAAGCGTCGTAGCTTTTTCTGAGCTTACGCGCAAGGAACCTGAAAAGGCCCTCCTGGAAGCCCTCCCGAAGTCGGGGGGGAGGAACAACGCTGGCAATTACACTGCCAGACACCGTGGAGGGGGGGCTAAGCGTCTTTACAGGATAATAGACTTTAAGCGGTACAAGGACGGCATCCCAGCCAGTGTGGCGTCCATAGAGTATGACCCCAACCGCTCTGCCAGGATTGCGCTACTGCATTATAAGGACGGTGAGAAGCGGTATATCCTGGCCCCCGAGGGACTAAAGGTAGGCGATACGGTGGTCTCGGGAGAGCAGGTAGAACCCAAAGTGGGCAACACCATGTCCCTGAAGAATATCCCGCTAGGGATGCAGATACACAACGTAGAGTTGCAGATTGGGCGCGGCGCCCAGATGGTCAGGTCAGCGGGGGGTGTAGCCACCCTCCTGGCCAGGGAAGGTGGATATGCCCACGTGATACTCCCCTCTGGGGAGATACGCAAGGTGCATGAGAATTGCAGGGCTACGATTGGGCAGTTGGGCAACCTGGACCACATTAACGTGACCTATGGGAAGGCGGGTAGAAGGAGGCACATGGGGAAGAGACCCCATGTCCGTGGAGTCGCCCAGAATCCGGTATCCCACCCCATGGGTGGAGGGGAGGGAAGGGCCCATGGAGGACGTCCCCCCTGTTCTCGTACGGGTGTCCTCTCCAAGGGGGGAAAGACACGCCACAGGAGGGCCATTAGCAACAGGTTTATTATCCGCAGGAGGCAAAAATAACAGTGGGACGTTCCGTAAAGAAGGGACCGTACGTGGATGCAAAGCTCCTGGAAAAGGTGACGAAGCAAAAGGACACAGGGAACAAAGAACCCATCCGTACCTGGGCCAGGGCCTGTACCGTTATTCCAGACTTTGTGGGACACACCTTTTTGATCCACAACGGCAAGGTATTCAACAAACTCTTCGTTACCGAAGACATGGTGGGGCATAAGTTAGGGGAGTTCTCCCTTACCCGTATCTTCAGGGGACACGGCGGCGTGAAGAAGAAGGAGATTAAACCCCCGGGGACTTAAGGTATGCGTGTAAGTTCTATATACAAGTACGCCAAGATATCTCCCAGAAAGGCCAGGCTCGTGGTAGACCTGATAAGGGGCAAGTCGGTAAATGACGCCCTGGAGACCCTCAGGTTCAACCACAAGAGGGCGGCTTCCATGATAGATAAGACCCTCAGGGCGGCCCTGGCCAGTGCAGAGGAGAATATGGAAGTAGACCCAGACAACCTGAAGGTGGTAGAGGCCAGGGTAGATGGCGGGCCCATAAGGAAGTGGCACTGGGCCAGGCCCAGAGGGATGTGGGCCCCGTTGAAGAAGAGGACCAGCCATATAACGGTAGTCCTTTCTGATGAGAGAAAGGGGAAGGGGTAGGCTATGGGCCAGAAGGTATGTCCTACAGGATTTAGACTGGGAATAACTGAGGAGTGGCGCTCCCAGTGGTATGCCAGCAAGAAGGATTTTGGTTTACTCCTGGTAGAGGACCAGAAGATAAGAAAGCACGTCAAGAAGAACTATGGTTTTGCAGGCATCCCCATCGTGGAGATTGATAGGACGAGGGAGGAGGCCAGGGTAACCCTCCATACGGCCCGTCCCGGGCTTATAATAGGCCGGAAAGGCGCTGGTATAGACAAGCTGAAGGAGGAGTTAGAGGCAATTACGGGCCGGCAAATTAACATAAAGATTAAGGAAGTAGACAGACCAGAGCTGACCGCCCAACTGATAGCCGAAGGGATAGCGGAGCAGTTGCAGAAAAGGGCGGCCTTCCGTAGGACCATGAGGAGGGCTGTAGACACGGCCAGGGGTGCCGGGGCCGAGGGCATAAAAATCCAGATATCCGGGAGGCTCGGCGGGGCAGAGATAGCCAGGACGGAGACCACCAGTCAGGGGAAGATACCCCTCCACACGCTCAGGGCGAAGATTGATTATGGTTTCCACGGGGCCGTTACGACTTACGGCACTATAGGGATAAAGGTGTGGGTGTATACGGGAGAAAAACCTGTACCTGTAAAGGAGACTGCTCATGCGGCTGATGCCCAGAAGGGTTAAGTTCAGGAAGTCCCACAGAGGGCGGATTAAGGGCAAGGCCACCCGTGGCAATACCCTGGCTATGGGGGAGTACGGACTCCAGAGCCTGGAATCGGGCTGGGTGAGCGCCGAAGAGCTAGAGGCAGGCAGGGTAGCCTCCAGTCATTTCCTGGGGAAATCAGGGAGACTCTTCATCAGGGTCTTCCCGCATAAATCTGTAACGGCTAAACCGATAGAGACCAGGATGGGGAAGGGAAAGGGAGAGCCTGCGTATTGGGCCGCAGTGATAAAACCCGGTACCATCCTTTACGAGCTGACAGGGGTGCCGGAGGATATGGCAAAGCAGACCTTTAATCGCATTGCCCACAAACTTTCTGTAAAAGTGAGGATGGTATCCAGAAGTGCCTAGTGGGATGAAACTTTCTGAACTCAGGGGTAAGTCCAGGGAAGAGCTCCTTCAGGAACTGGAGGGCTTCAGGAGGGAACTCTTGAACCTCAGGGTCCAGTGGCAGACAGGGGAATTAAAGAACTCTGCCCAGTACGGGAAGACCCGAAGGGGAATAGCCAGGGTGAAGACTATCCTCAGGGAAATGGAACTAGGAATCCATAAAGAACCCAATAAAGAGAAGCCTAAGTAGAGATGGAGAAAAGAAGCCAGAGGAAACGGATTGTGGGTGTTGTCTCCAGCGACAAGATGGACAAGACCATAAGCGTTAAGGTGGAGAAGCTGGTAAGACATCCCATTTATGGGAAGTATGTGAAGAGGGTTACCGTCTATAAGGCCCACGATGAGGAGAAGAAGGCCAGGGTAGGGGACAAGGTAGAAATAATGGAGACCAGGCCCATAAGCAAGACTAAATGCTGGCGACTGGTACGCATCCTGGGGGAGGCCGCTTAGGATGATTATGGAGTTTACCCGGCTGGACGTGGCGGACAATACCGGCGCCAAAAAGGTGATGTGTATAAAGGTGTTGGGAGGCACTTCCAGGAGATATGCCTCTGTGGGAGACGTCATCGTCGCCTCGGTAAAGAAGGCCATCCCCGGGGGAGAGGTGAAAAAGGGAGAAGTAGTGAAAGGCGTGATAGTAAGGACCAAACATGATGTGTCCAGAGAAGACGGCTCTTACGTGAGGTTTGATAAGAATGCCGTGGTCTTGATTGATAACGACGGCAACCCCAGGGGTACCAGAGTCTTTGGGGCAGTGGCAAGGGAACTCAGGCAGAAGAACTTTACCAAGATTTTGTCCCTGGCGCCAGAGGTGGTTTAACATGCACGTAGTAAGAAATGATATAGTAGAAGTGCTGGCAGGTGATGACCGCGGAAAGACGGGAAAGGTGCTGGCAGTAATGCCCCAAAAGGGGCGTATAGTAGTAGAGGGGATTAATTATATCTGGAAGCACGTCCGCCCCAGCCCCAAAAACCCCCAGGGCGGCAGGATACAGAAGGAGGCGTCCGTCGCCGTCTCAAAGGTACTGGTAGTCTGCTCAAACAAGAGTTGCAAAAAATACGGTAAAGGCGTAACGACCCGTAGGAAATTGGGCGAGGATGGCACGAAGGTCAGGGTATGCGCCAGGTGTGGTTCTGCCATTACAGCCGCTACGGAGAAATAGGGCATGGCTAGGTTATTGGAACTTTATAAAAAGAAATTGCTCCCTGAGCTTAAAGAGAAATTCAGACATAAGAACCCCATGGCAGTGTCCAGGTTGGTGAAGGTGGTGGTAAACATGGGGGTGGGCAAGGCAATAGAAAACAGGAAGATACTGGAGGATGCACAGAAACACCTTGCCCTTATTACAGGACAGCGGTCTGTGGCTACTAAGGCCAAGAAGTCGGTGGCAGGGTTTAAACTTAGAGAAGGTAATCCGATAGGATGTAAGGTTACGTTGAGGGGACGGAAGATGTACGAGTTCCTGGACAGGCTCTTTAACGTCGCCCTCCCCAGGCTAAAGGACTTCAGGGGTATCTCCCCCAACAGTTTTGACGAGAGGGGTAATTATACCCTGGGGATAAGCGAGCAGGTTATCTTCCCTGAGATTAATATTGAGGACATAGAGTTCACCCAGGGCATGGATATCACCATAGTAACTTCTGGGAAGAGTAAGGAGGAGTCTAAGGAACTCCTCCGTCTTTTAGGAGCGCCTTTCGGAGAGTAACGGATATGGCAACAAAGGCATGGATAGAGAAGGCCAACAAGCCCCCTAAGTTTAGTACCCGTCATCGCAATCGTTGTAAACTCTGTGGGCGGCCCAGGGCGTATTACAGGAAGTTCCAGATATGCCGGATATGTTTCAGGAACCTCGCCTCAAGGGGAGAAATCCCAGGGGTAAAGAAGGCCAGTTGGTAGGAGGAGTTCTATGACCGATACTATTGCCGATATGCTCACACGCATCAGAAACGCCATTATGCGGCAGAGGGAAAGTGTGGAAATCCCCCGCTCTAACGTAAAGAAAGAGATTATAAATGTGCTGGAAAGGGAGGGCTTCATAAGGGGATACAAAGAGATTGAGGACAAGAAGCAGGGGGTCCTTAAGGTGTATCTCAAGTATGGACCACAAAAAGAGGCGATTATCAATGGCCTCTCCAGGGGGAGCAAGCCCGGGAGGAGGATATATAAGAAGGTAGAAGAGATGAGGCCCGTATTGGGGGGGATAGGTATTGCCGTCTACTCCACCAATAAGGGTATCCTGAGCGGCAAGGAATGCAAGAAGGCAGGCGTTGGTGGTGAATTTTTGTGTAAGGTCTGGTAGGGAGAGAGATGTCAAGGATTGGAAGATTACCTGTTGCCGTCCCTAAGACGGTAGACCTGAAGATAGAGGATGAGACCCTTAAGATAAAGGGGCCATTAGGGGAGCTGGCTCAAAGGTTCCATCCCTCCGTGAGGTTTGAGTTTGACCAGGCCAGCAGGCTACTACGTGCAAAGGTGGCCGACGAGGAACCGAGACAGAAGGCCCTGCTGGGCCTGAGCCGGACCCTGGCCTTCAATGCAGTGGAGGGGGTGACTAAGGGCTTCTCCAGGGAAATGGAGATTCATGGGCTTGGCTACAACGTCAAACTACAAGGCAAAGACCTTGTCCTTGCGGTGGGGTACATAAACCCCGTCCACCTGACGATTCCGCAGGGGCTAAAGGTAGAGATAGCCCAGCCCACTAACCCGGCACGCTTTACTATAAAGGGTGTGGACAAGCAGTTGGTAGGGCAGTTTGCCGCCGTAGTAAGGTCAATCAGGAAAGTGGAGCCTTACAAAGGAAAAGGTGTTAGATATAAGGGCGAGGTGGTAAGGAAGAAGGCTGGTAAGGCCTTCGCCGGCGGAGCGGCTACATAAGATGGACCTGCAGAGAGAGAAATGGCGGAAGAGGCGCACCCGACATCTACGGGTGCGGCAGAAGGTTTATGGTACTAAGGACCGCCCCAGACTGTCGGTCTACAGGAGCCTTAATAATATTTATTGTCAGCTCATAGACGATACCCAGGGGAAGACCCTGGCCTCAGTCTCTACCCTTTCTCCTGATATAAAGGGCCGGTCCCCTTACGGAGGGAACAAGAAGGCTGCAGAACTGGTAGGGCAGAAGATAGCCGAGGAGGCAAAGAAGTTGGGGATAGGGAAGGTGGTCTTTGACAGGGGGGGGTATAAATTTCACGGAAGGATAAAGACGCTGGCAGAGGCAGTCAGACAGGCCAAATTGAACTTTTAAACCCTTGAACTTTATTGAACCTTAAACTCTTGAACCTTTAAACTATTAGATTTTTAGGAGGCATTCGTTGGCAGAGGAAGCAGTACGAGGAAGGGCCGCAATAGAAGATACCGTAGTGGCCATTAATCGTTGCACTGCGGTGACCAAGGGTGGGAAGAGCCTGAGTTTCAGCGCCCTTGTAGTGGCAGGGGACGGGCAAGGCCAGGTAGGCCTTGGCTTTGGCAAGGCCAGGGAGGTGCCCAGTGCCGTGACTAAGGCCTCTAAGGATGCCAGGAAGAGCATGGCGAACGTCTTCCTTAAGGGAGATACCATACCCCACGAGGTTTGGGGGCGTTATAGGGCCAGCAGGGTATACATGAGGCCAGCAGCCCCTGGTACTGGGATTAAGGCAGGGGCAGCGGCACGGGCAGTGCTGGAGCTGGCAGGGGTGAGGAATATATTAACCAAGTGCTATGGTTCTAGAAACCCTATGAACGTAGTAAAGGCCACCCTGGAAGGGCTAAAGGGCCTGAGGTCTATTGAAGAGGTAAACTCTCTTAAAGGGGCACAAAAGGGATGAATTTGCAAGACGTTAAGGCGGCTGACCTGAGGAGAAAGAGGAAGAAGAGGCTGGGTTGCGGGTTAGGCTCTGGCCACGGGAAGACTGCGTGTCGCGGCTCTAAAGGGGCTGGTGCCCGTTCTGGTACGGAGACTGCCCCTTACTTTGAAGGCGGACAGATGCCTCTGGTGCGCCGTATCCCCAAAAGGGGCTTCAAGAACATCTTCAAGAAGCAATACAACCTTATAAATATCGGAGCCCTGGCAGGACTCAATAAAAAGGAGATAACACCGGAGGTCCTTGAAGGGGCCGGTCTTATCAGGGGTAGGGGAAAAAACGGCATAAAGGTGCTAGGGAAGGGGGAGTTAAAGGTGGCAGTTACTGTCCAGGCCCATAAGTTTAGTCAAGGTGCCCTTAAAAAGATAGTTGCGGCCGGTGGAGAGGCGAAGGTTATCCCGTGCTAGACAAGATTAAGACTATTTACAATATCCCCGAACTCAGGCAGAAGATACTGGTTACCCTTGGCCTTATTGCCCTCTGCCGGGTTGGTGTGTACATCCCTATTCCAGGGATAGATACCGGGGTCTTGAAGGGTTACTTCCAACAGGTCTCCCATACAGGCGTAGGACAACTCCTGGGTCTGGTGGACCTCTTCTCAGGGGGGGCTATGACCTCAGGGGCTGTCTTTGGATTGGGGGTAATGCCCTATATAAGTGCCTCTATTATCTTCCAGCTGCTGGTAGGGGTCCTCCCTTCCCTGGAACGCCTGCATAAAGAGGGAGAGGCTGGGAGAAAGAAGATTAACCAGTATACCAGGATGGCCACAGTGGGGCTGTGTTTCTTTCAGGCCTTTGTCCTTACCCGCACCCTCTATACTATTGATATAAGTGGTGTGCCAGTGGTGCCTGTATATCTCCAGGGGATGAGTTTCCAGTTAATGGCCTCCCTCCTCCTCACTACCGGGACCATGTCCCTTATGTGGATAGGCGAACAAATAGATGAGCACGGCATAGGGAGCGGGATATCATTGGTTATCATGGTGGGGATAGTAGACCGTCTGCCGTGGGCCTTTTCGCAGGTGCTTTCCAACTTCACCTTTTCGGTCACCCCCGCAGAACATGAGATAGGGATATTCAGGCTACTCCTCCTGGTGGCCTCTTTTGTGGCGATTGTGGCAGGGATAGTCTATATCACCCAGGGGCAGAGACGCATCCCCATCCAGCAGGCCAAACATACCAGGGGCCACAGGGTATACGGAGGACAGAAGCACTTCCTCCCGCTCAGGGTAAACCAGGCAGGTGTAATGCCCATAATATTTGCCCAGTCCTTGATTATATTTCCTGCCGCCATAATCCAGGGGGTACAGGTGCGGATGGAGCCCGGGAGCTTTGGCTACCTGATAAGCTCCAGGCTGGCAGATGCCTTGCAAGGTGGTGTAGTTTATGTCACCCTCTATAGTTTCCTTATTGCCTTTTTCTGCTACTTCTGGACGGCTATACAGTTTAACCCCAAGGAGATGTCTGAGAACCTTAAGGACTACGGGAGTTTTATCCCCGGGATAAGACCTGGAGGCAGGACGTCAGAGTATCTTGAAAATCTCATGAGCCGCATAACCCTGGCCGGGGCCACCTTCCTGGCAATAATAGCCCTCCTGCCGAATATGGTCTCAAAGGGCTTTGAGATAAACAGGGCCATTGCAGGGTTCTACGGAGGCACCGGACTCCTTATAGTGGTAGGGGTGGCGCTGGACCTCCTGCAGAAGATAGAATCCCATTTATTGATGAGACATTACAGCGGTCTCCTGGGAGGTACCTCAAGGATAAGAGGGCGGAGAGGATGAACGTAGTATTTCTGGGACCCCCGGGGGCGGGAAAGGGCACCCAGGCCGAGACGCTAAGTAAGCAGAGAGGTATGGAACATATCTCTACGGGTGAGATGCTAAGGGGGGCCATTGATGCAGGTACCCCCGTGGGCCTTCGGGCCAGGAAATATATGGAGAAAGGGGCATTGGTGCCAGATGATGTAGTGGTAGATATAGTAGCGGAACGTATCGGTAAGAATGGATGCTGTAAAAATTTTTTATTAGACGGTTTCCCCAGGAATCTAAACCAGGCAAAGGCCCTGGATAAGACCCTGAGTGGTCTAAAGGATAGATTGGATGTGGTCTTCTATTTTGCAGTCTCGGAGGAGACGGCTGTCTCAAGACTTACTGGACGCTGGATATGTTCAGGATGTGGGAGCAACTACCATCAACACTACATGCCCCCCAAGAAACCAGGGGTGTGCGATAAATGTGGGAAGGCCCTCCAGCAGAGGCCAGACGATAAGGTAGAAACGGCAAAGGAGAGGTTAAAGGTCTATAGAAAACAGACAGCAGACCTCATTGACTATTACGAAAAGCAAGGCCTCCTCATAAAGATAAATGCCGACAGGGACGTAAAGGAGGTCTACGAGGAGGTGACGAAGGCCCTGGACTCGCTTAATAGGGAAAGGTAGCATGATAGAATGCAAGAGTGCAAGGCAGGTCGGTCTTATGCGACAGGCAGGAAAGATTGTGGCCGGCGCCTTGCGATTGGCCAGGGAACTGGCTGTCTGTGACGTAACTACAGATTATATAGATACGGAGATGGAAAGATATATACGCGGAAAGCATGGCTCACCCATATTCAAGGGTTATAGGGGTTATCCCAGGAGTACGTGTACCTCAATAAACGAAGAGGTGGTACATGGGATACCAGGCCCCAGGAGACTGAGGGAGGGAGATATCCTTAGTATAGACGTGGGGGTAGAATATAAGAAGTACATGGCTGATGGTGCCATAACGGTACCCATCGGCAAGGTCCCCCCTGCGACCAGGAGATTGATGGAGGTATGCGAGAAGGCCCTCAATAAGGCCATTGAGGGTATAAGACCAGGGGTTATGCTCTCCTGGGTTGCTGGTTGCATCCAGGAGTACGTAGAGGGCCATGAATATTCGGTGGTGAAGGACTATGCCGGGCATGGGATAGGTAGGTGCATGCATGAGGAACCCCAGGTACCTAATTATGTAAGCGAAGAACTCCTGGCCAACGACGTCGTCCTCCTCTCTGGGACTACCCTGGCAATAGAACCCATGATATGCATGGGGAGTGGTGAGACCGAGGTCATGGAGAATAAGTGGACGGTGGTGACGAAGGACCGTAAGCTCTCTGCCCATTTTGAGCACACGGTAGTGGTTACCGATACAGGGGTGGAAGTACTTACGGTAGAGTAACATGCCCAAGGAGGAACCTATAAAGGTGGAGGCTGTGGTAAGGGAGGCACTTCCCAACGCCATGTTCAGGGTGGAACTGCCTAACGGCCATCAGGTGCTGGCCCACGTCTCCGGAAAGATGAGGATGCACTTCATACGGATACTCCCCGGGGATAAAGTGACCATAGAGATGTCGCCTTATGACCTGGAGAGGGGCAGGATTGTCTACAGACAGGTCTAAGAGGAGTCCATAGGATGAAGGTAAGGGCCTCGGTAAAGCGTATTTGTGAAAAATGTAAGATAGTAAGGCGTAAGAACGTCGTTAGGGTAATATGCGATAACCCCAGACACAAACAGAGGCAGGGTTAAAGGAGGTATTCTCTAGATGCCCAGGATTGCTGGAGTAGACATACCAGCCAACAAGAGGATGGTCATAGCCCTTACGTACATTTATGGGATAGGGAAGGCCCTCTCCCAGAAGATACTGAAGGCGGTAGGTATTGACGAGAACATCCGGGCCAAGGACCTTCACGAGGACCAGCTCAGCACCCTGGCCTCCTACATAGAGAAGAATTACACGACCGAAGGCGCCCTCCGCAGGCAGGAGACCCAGAATATTGCCCTCTTAAGGAGTCTGGGCTGCTACAGGGGGTATAGACACAAGGTGGGACTCCCGGTCAGAGGTCAACGCACGCGGACCAATGCCCGTACGAGGAAGGGTCGCAAGAAGACCGTAGCTGGAAGGAAGATAGAAAGGGCCTAACATGCCATTTGCTCTAGAAAGGACTGGATCGGAAGAGGGCAGGATACAAGAACTCTTGTATTCCGCAGGAAGACTACTCCGTACCCTGGGCTGGGCAGGTCCCGATGGACAGTTGTACCAGAGCGGGACCAAGAAATTCCAGGAGGTAGTAGGCTTTTCCAGCCACATCTTCAAGATGTCCCCCGAACTCTTGAAAGAGGGCCTGGTGTGCCTGGACTGCTCTTGCGGGAAGTCGTACCTTGCCTTTGTCCTTAACTATCTCTTGAGGGAGATGTATGGTCTAGAGGCCACTTTCTACGGCGTGGACACCTCTGAAGTCCTTATAGAGAGGTGTAAGACCATGGCTGCTTTCTTGGGCTATGAGAATATGTCCTTCTGGCAGGGTAGGACGTGTGAATTTGTGCCACCGACTAATGTGGACATGGTGCTGGCCTTACATGCCTGTGATACGGCAACTGATGAGGCAATAGCCAGGGGCATCCAGTTAGGGGCAAGGTATATCATGGTGGTGCCATGCTGTCAGAATCAGATTAGGGGACAGATAAGGTCCCCTCAGCCCCTGGAGAGGCTGACAGAGTTTGGCCTCCTGAGGTACAGGTTTGCGGACCTCCTGACGGAGGCCATAAGGGCCCAGGTACTGCGAGGGGCCGGTTATTATGTAGAGATGCACGAGATAGTACCCCCAACGGTGACCCCTAAGAATTTAGTGCTCACCGCCAGGAAGACCCGTTCCAGTAAGAAGGGCGTAGGAGGTTATAAAGAACTGAGCAATCTCCTGGGGGTGCATTCTCCCTTAGAGGGACTTTTACCAGGGCTCTTCGGTGGAGATAAAGACTAATGGCCAAAGTTAAAAAGGTAAGACGTAATGTTAACAGGGCGATTGCCTATATAAAGGCTACTTTTAACAATACTTACATCAATATTACAGACCTCAATGGAGAGTCTCTGTGCTGGGCGAGCGCCGGGACTGTGGGGTTTAAAGGCTCCAGGAAGAGTACGCCCTTTGCCGCCACGCGGGCGGCGGAGAGCGTTGCAGACAAGGCCAGAAAGATGGGAATCCAGGAGTTGGAGGTCAGGGTAAAAGGGCCAGGTTCGGGAAGGGAGTCAGCCATCACAGCCCTCCAGTCTGCCGGGCTTAGCGTGAAATCTATTGAAGACGTGACCCCGCTCCCACACAACGGATGTCGTCCCAGGAAGAAAAGGAGGGTATAGGGCATACATGAGCAGACTGTTAGGGCCATCTTGCAGGTTGTGCAGGAGGGAAGGGATAAAGCTCTACCTGAAAGGTACCCGTTGTTTTTCAGCTAAGTGTCCCGTTACCAAGAGGAAGACCGCCCCTGGGATGCACTACTGGAGGGGTGGGAAGAAGATGTCAAAATATGGGGTGCAGTTCAGGGAGAAACAGAAGATCAAAAGGTTTTATGGGATATTAGAAGGACAGTTTTTGAGGCTATTCCATGAGGCCGAGAGGCGGAAGGGTCATACCGGGGAGAACCTCCTGGTATTGTTGGAAGGGAGGTTGGACAACGTTGCTTATCTGCTGGGCTACGCCGCTTCCAGGAAACAGGCCCGCCAACTTATTCATCACGGACATATAGTGGTCAGTGGAAAGAGGGTGGACGTACCCTCCTACCTTGTGAAGGTGGGAGACATCATCACACCCTACCAGCACCCAAGGAGCCAGGAATTGATAAAGACCAACCTGGCGAGCTATGCCACTCGGTTCAATTCGGCATGGTTAGAACTTGATAAGGATACTCCACAGGCAAAGGTACTCCGTTTCCCCACGAGGGAAGAGACCTCTTCGCCCGTACAAGAACAATTAGTAGTAGAACTCTGTTCCAGATAAACAAAACAGACAAAGACTTCAGGCTACACGATGGCCTGGAAGAGTCAGAGGGGAGGTAAGTATATGCGAATTCGGTGGAGGGGTTTTGAACTGCCGACTCGCATCACCGTCGACCAGAAAACCCTTAGCAATACCTACGGCAAGTTCATAATTGAGCCTTTTGAGAGGGGTTACGGGGTTACTATCGGTAATTCCTTACGAAGGGTGCTATTGAACAGCCTGGAAGGTAGTGCCGTTACCTCTGTAAAGATTAAGGGGGTGAAGCATGAGTTCAGCACTATCCCCGGAGTGGTAGAGGACACCACAGACATTATCCTTAACATCAAGTCCCTGGTGCTGAAACTGCTGGACGACCAGCCCCAAAAGATCCGCATAGAAGCCAATAAAAAAGGAGCGATAAGGGCCAAGGATATCACCACGGGTGGTGCCGTAGAGATAATCAACCCCGAACAGCATATAGTCACCCTTTCGGAAGACAAGGGCTTTGTTACGGAGATGGAGGTAAAGAAAGGGAGGGGTTATGTTACCGCTGAAGAGAATGAGCCAGAAGAGGCCGAGATAGGCCTCATTGCAATAGATTCGGTGTTCTCTCCGGTAAGGAACGTAAAGTATTACACGGAAGATACCAGGGTAGGTAGGCGGACCAATTACGATAGGTTGGTAATGGAGATATGGACCAACGGCGTGATAGGTCCGGAAATGGCCCTGGTAGAGGCGGCAAAGATACTCAGAAAGCACCTGACACCCTTTGTACAGTACTTTGAGCTAGGCAGGGAACTGCCGATGGGCGACCGTAAGCTTGCCCCGGGAGCGGTAGATGCACCGAAGGAGGCCCGCGGAGAACTGGAGGTCAAACTTAACAAGCCTGTGTCAGAATTGGATCTTTCCGTACGTGCCTCTAACTGCCTGGAAGCCGCTAATATCAAGACCGTGGACGAACTGGCGAGCATGGCGGAGGAAGAACTCCTGGAGGTCAGAAACTTTGGCAAGACCACCCTCAATGAGATAAAGAAGAAGCTTGCCCAATGGGGACTGACTCTGGGGATGAAGAAGGCAGAAGTAGGAGGAAAGTCCTGATGAGACACCAGAAGACAGGGAGACACCTCGGAAGGACCTCCAGCCACAGGTTGGCCCTGCGCCGTAACCTGGCCAAGGCCCTCTTCACCCACGGCAGGATAATTACCACCGTTACCAAGGCAAAGGAAATCAGGCCCTTTGTGGAAAGGCTCATCACCCTTGCCAGAAAGGCCTTTGGCAGAAAAGGGACGGATAGACCTGCTTATGTCCACTACTACCGGGAGATACTCTCCCAGCTCCAGGATAAGGCATTGACCCAGAAGCTGGTAGGCGAGGGCCAGTGGCGGGAGAAGGGATGTATCGCCGAGAGGTTCCTCAACAGGAACGGGGGATACACCAGGATAATGAGACTGGGCGGCAGCCGTCTGGGCATATTGACCGGGAGCAAGATAGGGCAGATACCAGTATTGAACTATAAGATGGAAGGGCAGGAGAGAAAAGTACGTCTGGTGGGCCACCGCCTGGGCGATAACGCACCTCTAGCCCTCCTTGAGCTGGTGGAAGGGGCCGGTGAGGTAGTAAAAGAGGCGCCCAAGCCAGAGGCCAAAAAGGCAGAAACCTCCACCACCTCCAGACAGGAAGAAAAGAAGGGATGACGGAGTGCGTCTTCTGCAGGATTGTCCGTGGTGAGCTACCTGCCTGCAAACTCCTGGAAGACGATGAAAAGGTCTCGTTTCTAGACATCAATCCCCTGAATCCTGGCCACACCCTGGTCGTTCCAAAGAAGCACTACGAGACGGTTATGGACATACCGGGGAAGGAACTGGGTAGACTTATGGAGGTGGTGCCTCCGCTTGCCAGGGCTATAGCCCATGTAACAAAGGCGGAGGGGTTGAATCTCTTCCAGACCAACAAACCCTGCGCAGGCCAGACCGTCCCCCACGTGCATATACACATAATACCCCGATACCGAAGGGACGGGTTCTCCTTTGGTTGGAGGCAGGGACGGTACAAAGAAGGAGAGATAGAAGGTCTCCGTAAGGAAGTCCTAAAGGTTTTAGAAGAGATTAAGGGTTAGAATTTAGAATACAGAATACAGGATTTAGAATACAGAATATTCTGAATTCTGACTACTGAATTCTGTATTCTTTTTTCTTCTGGCCCCTACTGTAGACTTATGCCCAGGAATTTCAGTTGGCTCCTCCCCAATGAGATAGCAGGCATGGCAAGGCCAGCCTCCGCCGTGCCAGACTTTGAGTTCCTGAGGGAATTGGGCATAGATGCCATCGTCTCGCTTACTGAATATCCCCTCCAAAAGGCATTAATAGAAGAGTTTGGTTTTGAGTATAAACACGTCCCCGTAGAAGACCTTACCGCCCCCTCCCTGGAACAGATAGACGAGTTCGTGAGGTTTGCCACAAAGGTCTGCGGAGCAGGCAAGAAACTGGTGGTCCATTGCGGAGCAGGTATAGGCAGGACGGGTACCATGCTGGCCTGCTATCTGGTGTACAAGGGTTACTCGGCCCGGCGGGCCATTGAAGAGGTCAGACGCAAGAGGCCAGGCTCTATTGAGACCCCCGAACAGGAAGAGATAATTGCCCTGTATGCGAAGAAGACAAGGGACTAATCTCCTGGAGTCTGTCTGGGTGAAGAGGCAAGACACTCAAGGAGGGGCTGACCCAGTAAGATGTCTCAGGGAAAGCAACTGAATATCAGTTGCAAAACGCTTTCTTGATGTTATAATTTAATAAAGAGAGCTCTGGAAAAGTGACTTTGCCCCTATCCATATCTGATGTCATGAAAAGGCTAGCCTCCTGCTGACCTACAGGGTAAATTCTGTAGGTCAGAGGGGTTGAAACTCTTTACAGGAGGCATAGCCAATGTTATATGCTGGTTTAGACCTACACAAGAAATTTTCATACGTTACAGTTATGGATGAACAAGGCAAAATAGTATCTCAGGGCAAACTCCCTAACGACCAGGATTCAATAACAGAGTACATAGAGTCCATCGGCAGTGAGCTAAAGGAACTCGCCATGGAGGCAGGCCCTAGCTGGTACTGGCTCTACGAACTCCTTGACAGCCTGGACATAAACGTCCACCTTGCCCACCCCAAGAGGGTCAAGGCCATCGCCTCTGCCAGGGTAAAGACCGATAAGATTGACTCTACTGTCCTGGCCCATCTCCTCAGGACTAACCTACTGCCAGAGGCCTATATCCCGGACAGGGAAACCTGGCTCCAAAAGGAACTCCTCAGGCATAGGGCCAGCCT